>CAKZRZ010000158.1 GCA_937918955.1 uncultured Arenicella sp. | reverse complement strand
GCAAGGCGCCTTCTTGCAAAACCATTGTCGCGCTTGAATGAGGGTCTAATTGAATGACTGATAAGTCCGAATCAACAATCAAGCTAAGCAATGAAGACTTACCGCCACCGCTATCACCAACGATAACCACATGCTCACCGCGCCCGACCTCGAGGTCTAGGTTTTCGAAAAGGGCTTTCTCACCATAGCTAAAATCTAATCCAGTAATCTTTAGCATGATTTGAGTTTGCTAGCTAAATTAGCTGGAAGGTCGAGGTTAATATCAAGAACCAGTCTAGCCAGCAATCGCTGGGTCGACGTGGCCGGCTGCGCTAAAACCTTCAGCACGAATGCGACAAGAATCGCATTCGCCGCAAATTTTCCCGTCGGTGCGAGGGTTGTAACACGAGATTGTCTGAGAATAATCAACGCCGAGTTTAAGCCCTTGAGTGATAATTTCAGCTTTAGTTAAATGGATAATCGGTGCTTCGATTTTTATGGTCTCGCCCTCGACGCCGGCTTTGGTGGCCAAGTTTGCTAAATTTTGAAAAGCTTGGATATATTCCGGGCGACAATCTGGATAACCTGAGTAGTCAACCGCGTTGGCACCAATAAAAATAGCCTTGGCTTCGAGCACTTCGGCCCAGCCCATCGCAACCGACAAGAACACAGTATTGCGAGCTGGAACATAGGTAATGGGGATATCATCGCTTTCTTCAGTTGGCACGCTGATGTCTCGATCGGTCAATGCCGAGCCACCGAAATTGCCGATATCAATGCGCACCACGCGATGTTCCTTGGCTCCATTTGCAGCCGATACCTTTTTCGATCGGTCAAGCTCGATGCGGTGGCGCTGACCATAATCCATACTCAAGGTATAACATTCATAGCCTTGGTCAATTGCCATGGCGAGAACCGTGGCCGAATCTAGGCCGCCGGAAACAAGTATTACTGCTTTTTTAGTCATGTCTAAATCTCGATTCTTAAGCTTGATACTAGCGCCCTGCCTCATTAGCCCAAAGCACCTTGTGCAGTTGAATCTGCAAACGTACAGCAAGGCGATCCTCAACAATCCAGTCGGCCAGAGCTGTCACATCAAGCTGATCGGCTGAAGGCGAAAAGAACACATCACAGCGATCAGTTAAATTGTGTTCAGTCACGAATTTTTTTGACCATTGATAGTCTGCCTGATCGCAAATTACAAATTTAAAACAGTCGGTCGGCTTTACATGATCCAAGTTTGAGTAGGTGTTGTTGTGCTCTTCATTTGAGGCAGGTGTTTTGATATCCAACACAATGTAAACGCGTGGATCAACCTTCGAAATATCCATCGCCCCGCCTGTTTCAAGAGAAACAAAATGGCCGGCATCGCAGAGCTGCTTCATCAATTGATGGCATTCTGGCTGAACTAAGGGTTCGCCACCGGTGACGGTCACATGTTTGGCTCCGTAACTCGCTACTTCGTTAACAATGTCGTCAATCTCGCGGCGTTCACCACCATGAAATGCATAAGCAGTATCGCAGTACGTACAACGCATTGGACAACCAGTCAAACGCACAAACACCGTGGGGTAGCCAACGGTGTTTGTCTCGCCTTGAAGGGAGTAGAAGATTTCTGTAATTTTTAACGACACTGTATTAACCGTAACCGCCGAAATGGTTTAACCCGCAAAATAATTAATAGCAGGTTTATCGAGAACTAACGCTAATGAGACCAAAGACTCTCAACAATTTTGTTGAAACGCCAGCAATTGCTTAACTATCTGACGCCAGTTGATTCTTAGCGGCAATAGCTGCGTCAGACTGAGGGTACAAAGTAACAATCTCTTGAAATAACATTCTCGCTTCAATCTGATTGCCCTGACCTTGTTCAATATACGCAGTTTTCAACATCGCGTTTGGCACGCGGCTGCTTTGTGGATAATCGCTAATAATGGTCTTTAGATGTGATTTTGCTACATCAAGTTTACGATTCAAAAACATCGCTTCAGCAATCCAATAGTGAGCACCATCAGCAAGGCTGCCACGCGGATGCGCTTGTAATTGCTGTTCAAAAATTACCGCCGCTTGCTCAT
Source organism: uncultured Arenicella sp. (assembly GCA_937918955.1). Lineage (GTDB taxonomy): Bacteria > Pseudomonadota > Gammaproteobacteria > Arenicellales > Arenicellaceae > Arenicella. Next base: position 1,356 of record CAKZRZ010000158.1, on the reverse strand, counting down.
ACTGAGATTGCTTGAGTAGGCTAATACCTTCGGAATAAAAATCACTCTCGGGCTTTACGGCCGCTGGAGCTACATTTGCAGCTTGGGTTCCTTCAATTGATTGAGCTTGAGTCTGGTCGACTGCTTGACTCAGCGGTGCAGAGTTGGCAGACAAAACTGGTTGCGCTCCGGTCACAGCCGCACTACTTGGAACTGGTACTTGCGCCGCATTGATTACTTGAGTCGTCGATTCTGTTGTAGGCAATGACGGTATTGATACAACTCCGCCGGCCAACTGCGGCGTTGCGGAGCGAGCTTGACCATCCAGGCCGTTTGAGAGTTGCTGACTAACTTGCCCCTGTTGATCAGCTATTACTTGCTGCACGGCGGCTGATGTTAGCTGCACGGCGGCTGGTGTTTGTTGCGCAGCGGCTGGTCTTTGTTGAGCCTGGTTAGCTGCATCTAAAGGCTCAGACGTACGCCAATTACTCTGACCCGAGCTCGTAGTGCTTTGAACCCCTTGGCCTGTAACAGGAACCTCAGGCTTTGTAGTATTGAAACTTCTATCAACAACCGGTGGATAAGTTCCAACTTGTTGAGCCGCTGAGGCAACAGAACTCGTATTTAAATCTTGGTTTTCCGGATAAGGTTTGTAAAAAGTGCTCGCATCGGCCTCTTGGCTTGGGCCTGCTAGCGGAGCGTCCACATTTGATTGTGGGAACTCTCCTTGTTGAACAGCACTATCTGCTGGCGCCACAACACTGGCAGAAGACGCAATCGAAGATTCTACAACTGCTGAAGACTGGTCAATTACTGACTGGCCTTGTGTAGATTGGTCAGCTGCGCCAATTTGGCCTTGTTCATTAGCAGTAGGCTGAGAATAAGTGTTAGCTTGTTGAGAGTAGCTCGCATTCGGCGAATTGTACGCGCCATTAAGCTGGCCTTGGCGATTTACTGAATTCGGCTGAGCAGACTCGTCTATCTGACGCTGCAAACGCTTCATTTGATAGTTCTGACGCTCAACCATATCTCGCAGCTCAGCGATTTCTTGTCGCAATGCCTGTACATCGAGCAACAACTGAGTATTGCTGTTACCTTGTTGGGCGTGGCTATAATGAAAAATCGGGGTAACACTGAGTGCAACCCCGACCATCAATACGTACGTTTTAATTCGTCGCATAGTTTACCTAGCTATTCGCTAAATGAATCTCGAGGGAATTCTTGGAAAACTAACAATCGCAAGTTAGTGACTTGCACTGCCCCCGAAATAATCGCCTCAGAAATCTGAGGCGACAACACTGATTAGTACTTAATTTCTACTCGGCGATTAGACTGCCAAGCTGCTTCGTTATGAGCAGTATCAACTGGGCGTTCTTC
>CAKZRZ010000157.1 GCA_937918955.1 uncultured Arenicella sp. | reverse complement strand
GTCGTCGGAACGGTTGGCGAAATAGAGCCGTTTGCTTGAATAAACAACATCGATCCAGGTGTAAAATTCCAAACATTAGCAAGTTGTAACACTCCATACAATACAACACGACAATCTCGATCTGCTTGAACACTATCTTGTGCAATACCTATACAACGTTTTGCATACGTAATGTTGTTCGATAGTACAGGAACTAAACGTTGATTATTATCCAGTGCAACCGCAGTCCCTGCATTGATAGCAATTGCAGAACGAAATGTTCGTGTTTGCAATGAAATCGGAATAGAACCTTGTTGAGACTGCTGCACGACAATGTTAGCAATAACATTCGGTGGCAAAACAGAGCCTTGCAGTTGCCCAGCGTTTGGATGTCCGAACAACTGTTGACGTAAAGCTAAGATCATCGGGTCGACGACTATTCGTATTTGTTGTCGTATCAAATCAATCATAAACATCACCAATATTATTATACCATGCTTTTAAAATGTTGTCAAGTCGATGCTGGAATTCGCGGCAGTGCAGCTTGTAATTGCTCAGATGTAATGAGTTCGCGGTCGGCAGCTTCAAACATAAGCCGTACAAAATTGACATACTCTGGCGTCATGATCGGATCGAACCAAAAGTCAGGTATCGGTGTGGAAAGACGATTGCGCTCACGAATAATTTCGCATGTCTGTTTTATCCACCGCAACACAGCTTGTTGAGCGGATATAATCGACTGTAATGCGCCAAGTGTTGAAATATTCCCGCCAGCATTACTGCGCTCGTTTTCACCGACCAGAAGAATACGTGAAAATCCAAGCGCGTACAAAACATCGGCATTTGCAGCCGCATATTTATCGTATGAAAGAAGTGTATCAAGCGGTGGAAGTACCCATCCCATTTTAACCGTGTGGTTGGTGAACAACATATATACTTTTGCCGCAGCATCGTCACGCGGACGTTGTTGAAGCTGACGTTGTAAATCTTCAAGTGTTGTATCGTCTTCGGTAACCGGAAATTGATCGTTTCCTGCGCTGATGTGGAAAATAGCATCAACGGCACGTGCAATAAAATGACGATCGAGTTCGAGCAAACGATAGCGATGTTGAAGCGCTGGAAGTGCCGGTGTTAGCAACGGAAACGGATAGGTTGTATACGACTGCTCGGTTCGTAAAATAGGAGTAACTGGTAATCGAACTTCCTGAACACCACTTTCGATCAATGCAACGTATTCAGGAAACTGACGCACGATCATATCGTACAATGCAGGGTCTTTGGTACCGTCGGGAAACGTACCTTTGGTCAAAATAAACGAGCGATCGGACTGAGGAATACGATAATACACGACATACCCAGAACTATTCGGCATACGATGCATACGAATGTAATCTGGATGTCGCAGCCATACATCGCTAATCGTTGTGTAACGTTTACGTTGTTGGGTTATCGTTCCAAACGTGTAACTCGGAACCGCAAATCCGTTGACATACAAATCGTAAAAAATAGCATGAAGCATACGCTCGATTGCTTGACGCAACGGTTCGTATACCAACGCATCGGGATGCTCGGTCATGTGCAATGTACGCGCCGAAAACTGAACCATGCGTTGGATAATCGACGCTGCAAGGGCATCAAAACGTGCAAAATAACGCAAAAGCCTCATTTCTTCGTGAAATGATTGTGGCTCTTGTAAAATATCATTCCGCGATAGCATTGGATAATTGACGTCAATCGACGAAAACATCCGTGGAACGGCATCCAATGCTAATGCTGCTTTTGACTTTGCTAAACGTGTCATATCATACACTCCTTCTAGCGTTTTTACTACAACCAAGCTGCTGTTCGCAGTTTTGGTTGTTTTGGTTGATGTACCATATTAACAATCGTCATAACAAAAACAAGAAATGAAGCAAAAATATGATCATCACCTGACTTACCTTGGCTCAAACTTACAATGTAATACGTATTACTTCCATCGGGTCGTCGTTGGTAAGTAATACGCGATAACTGTGATAATCCTTCGTAATCGAGCTGACTAAGAACAAGTTGATGATCTTGAAGCATACGTATTAATTCCTCGGCGGCTGCCGTTTTTAACGGTACACGAGCATCTGCTTGTGTAATAAAACCTGCCGATGATGCAAGGGCATTGAACATAAATCCGTGGACAATGGAACGATACATCGATGATTTTGGATGGGATGGATGTTGCAAATGTTGTAGAATACCGATCCCACCGCCACCTGCGCCGGTATCAATACCAACTGCTTGTACATGGTAGGCATCAACGATACGATCGATCATCACAGCTTGATCTGGGAACGGAATGCGTGTTAAGCGCCAACGGATGAGTGTTCGCCACTGCGTTCCATATCGACCGAAGAGCTGGATTAACGTTGGATCGGTAAATCCAGGGTCAATAGCAAGCACGGCTATATCGGGTTTTTGCTCAAGTGCAGGTGTAAACGTGCCTCGGTAAGGTCGATCAAAGCTGTGCGCAATGCTGTAAAAAGTATACGGAAGCCGTTTGATTGCTTTTATCGAAATGACACTACGTGCAGTTGTCCCATGCTCGCCGAGTACCATGCGGCGAAACCCATCACTGTTCGTACCGCCGTAAAACTGTGCTGCGCGTATATGATCTTTATGTGTCCAGTACGGATTTTCAGTTGCCGGAATGCGATATTTTTTCCAAGCCCCATCGTTATCTAACGATGTAAGAATGCTTTGCTGCATCCCGTTTGGAACGCCGGCGGCAAAAAACTGCGCTTTGATGTCCCATTGGTTAAGTGCTGGACGAAGAAATTCAAGCACATCGGTTGTTGCACGTTGAACTTCATCAAAAAAGATTTTTACCACATGCAAACCGATTACATTACTTTCACTACTTTGACCGACAATACGAATATAGAGCCGATACGTCATCCCTTTGATGGTAAAATCGATCGTTCCGTTACTTAAGTTTACATTCGTCACAAAACCGCGAAACAACGGACTTTGAAATCGTTTTCGTAACGCATCGAAAAACGGTACAAGCTGACTTTTATTCGGTGTTAAAAACAAAACATCACGTCCTTGCGGTAATGTGCGCGGTGCGTTTAAAAACAAATGCGATAACCGGTCGATAAACACCGTTGAGTTATGGACATAGACATGCTCGCTGATGTACGTATGCGTATCGGCTACCTCCAAAGCATACACCGGTTCAGGTTGCTCGGTGCACGATACATCGACAACACGTGTCAATTGCAAAGGATCAGGTGTTGGTGTCTGGTAACGTTGATCAAGTGCGCAAAATGCATCAAATCGCTGTTCATCGAGGATACGTAATGTACATGTATGTAACGAACGCTCGTGCCAAGCTGTACGAATACCAAAACGGAGCAATAACTCACGAATATCCTCGATAAACGATGTCTCGCCGATACGACGTTCATTCCAGCGGAGGAGGTAACCATCACGAATATACCAGAAATAACGAATAAGAAGTGTACGTAATGATGTTTTTGAAAGTTGTTTTATGCGTGGTGGAAATTGTCGAATTGGTTGACCGTAGCTTGATCGATATAAACCGGCATGTTGCAATAGAGTACGTAAAGTGCGATACACCGATTGATTGGGCTGAATACGCCATGTTTGATGCGCATGCTTATGAAGCGTGGCGTTGCGATCTAACGAATGCAACGTGCGCGTAAAATCTTGACGTACTGTATCGGAAGGAAAGACAAAAACCGAAAACGGTGCAGTAGTCGGCTGTCCAAGCATGTGACCGAGATAAGCTAATGCCGCAGGTGTGAACGGTTCAGCCGGCGATTGCCATGGAAGATGTGACACGGTATGCACGTACATACCGGTACGTATATCTTCGGCAAAGACCCAACCATCTGGAGTAGCGATCGGATGATTTCCGGTGCATTGTAACGATGTACCGTCTTCTAGTCGTAATGTGTAGATATAATCAGGTGGCATCGGTGCGAGAAATGCATGACGGACGCACCATTGACCATGATCGTCAATCGTGTACACAAGAAACGGCGTTCGATAACCGTAGAGACGACGTAATTGTGTAATAGTGCAATAACCATGCGCAAATGTGTATACACGCGCCGAAGCCGGTTGACATTTACCGATAGAGCGACCACCACGAATAACAATATTTGGCGATGTATCGGTAAGAATGTGCTTTTGATACCAACGATATTTGAAAGGAGGTGCTTTCCGACTTTCAGGTTCAGCCGGAAAATCGTTATAAGAACGCAGAAACATACCTAACCATATCTCATCGGTTAGGATTTCATACAATGCTTGTTCTTGTGGTGTCCTTCGTGGACGTAACATGCGTTACTCCGCTTCACTAAAAGAAATAAAATCATCATCAATAATATCATTTATATTTTCTTTGTTTATACCTTCTTCATTTACACTTTCTTCGTTTTCTTCATCTGATTGCGCAATCGGTAGTAATGACATAGCATGTTTTTGCGTTGTCGGCAACACGATAGAAGCTTGGTATGCTTTTCGCCATTCACGATCGTGTTCTGGAATATCGGCAAATCGATCGCTCCCTGCATATACTTTATCAACCCATGTCTGACATGTTTCACACCAAAACGCAACATCGTATGGAGTATGCTCATGTACCGGTGCAAAACGACCGACCATCGTATTGCATGTTGGACAGTATAAACGTTGAAGTTGTTGTTCATAAAAATAATTTGCATGATGGAGCAAATCGGTTAGATAATCGGAAACGGATTGCTCTTCGTTTGATTTTCGTGTTCGACGATCGATACCAAGTGCATGTTGAAGCGATTGAAATGTTGCCGTAAAATCACGTAGTAAATCTGATATTTTCTTCGTTTCTTGTGCATTTGCAATAAGATCGGTTTCGGTAAGCTCTGCCAGTTTACGTTGGTAAAGTTCAATCAAAACTTGATATGCAATAAGCATACGAAGCGTACCAGCATCGTTTGCTTCGTTGATCTGATCAAGACCAAACTCGTTGATGTATTGTTGATAATAGTGATCGAACAACCGATGATACTCGGTCTGATCAACCCCTTCGAGATTAAGTTTTGATTGTTTTCGCATCGATCCCTCCAATAACAATAATCAAATACATGTGATCAGGGTCAAGTGCATTAGGTTTTACTTTTGATCGATGATTTGCAATACCGACAGGAATAAACCGTTGAATGGTTAATTGACGTTGTTGTAATGCATGATAGAGATCACTTATATACCTTATTGTCTCGTTATGAACAACAACCGGAATAACAAGAATGATAAAACGAGAGGTAATACCTTCAGTAAGCCATGTTACAAGCGTCGATGCATGTTCAGTATCATCGGTAATACGTTGGATATCGTCATGGTACGTTAACCACGGTGTCGCATTGTAAAACTGCTCTTGTCGATGTTTTGGAACGGTATACCAACGGGGAAGTGGAGGTTCGGTAAGAATGACAGCAGATGTATTGAGATATGTACAAAGTTGCGAAGCACTGTCAACAATACACGTGTAAATACCTTTCGTATTGACCGAAATAGCATAATAAGCATGCAATAATGCTTGACGGTTTACATCCAATCCAACGGCATGTCGTTGTTCAAGCGAAGCAGCACGTAACGTTGTGCCAAAACCTGCAAACGGATCGACAATGAGATCACCTTGATGGCTATACGCACGAATACACCAACGTATCATGGCAATCGGAGGAGTTTGTTGATCTTCTTCCCATACTGTAAATACAGGACGTCGAAAGCGAAACTGTTCATGCGTCGTTGCACAATTTATCGCTTTTGATGAGCATCCGCAAACACGTTGATAGACAAGATCAAGATGAGAACGATACAAAGGATGTGCTTCATCGATAAAACGAGGAAACGGTTCATAGACAAGACGTTCATACACTCTCGGACGTCCTCGTCTTCTCTTCGTCGTCGGAATACGATGCGGACTGTACATATTTGTCAAAAATCTGTTTTACACGTCGAAAACCAATTGGGAGCGAATGAACAGTTCGTAACGTTTGAACGATTTTTCGTAATGAATATTGTTGTTGTGCATAATAATGCACGAGTTGTACCAAAATATAATACGGTACACTGTAACGATATAAACGTTTTGAACGTTTTATCGTTCGCTGTTTCTTTGGTTTACTTTCGTTCCAATATGAACGTAACCAATATACAGCCCAAGGTTGCGTTTTCCAATCATCGCCACATTCACGTCGTAGCAATGCATCAAGTTCTTCAAACGAACGAACGTAAATATATTTCATCCAAGGTGGATGATCGAGAAATAATATATCTTTAACCAATGTTGGAAAAAAGCGCGCCATGCTTCTTTAAAACCTCCAAGATTAGCGTTATCATGCTTCTAAACGTAGTATAGCTGTTTCTTTTGGTTTTGTAAAGTCTTTGGTTTTTATGATGTGAATAGGAAAGCATGATAGAAAGCTTGTTCATGGTTTATATTATATTATATTATATTATATATATATAATATTATAATATATCTCTAATACATCTAGCACGCTTATTGCTTTATAGTAATACATGAAAAGCTTGCTTCACTCTATAGATGGAAGTATAACACGAACGTTTGATCAATGTCAACGTTAGAAAGGTGTAAGAATTATGACTATTGTCTATCGTTTTGATCTATGGACGGCGAAAAATCCGCTTCGTCGCGAAACGGATACTATCGTTATCCATCACGCCGCGGCACGTTATCAAGCTGGTCAAGCGGTTGAGAGTATTTACAAGTACCATAAAACAAAATGGCCTGCTTATAATGCAGCAGGTTACCATATCATTATCCAACGGAACACCGATCAACGGCTTGGTATATACGTCGTCAACAATCCGTTTGTGATCGGTGCAGGTGTACTGAACCACAATCATCACACGTTTCATATTTGCCTTGCCGATGATTTTACAACAACCGTTCCGAGCGATGATTGGATCGAAGCTACAGCACATGCGGTTCGTTATGCACAAACACTCTTTCCAAATGCTACGATCGTCGGGCATCGTGAACTCGGTACGACTACATGCCCTAGCCTTCGTTGGTTTGAATGGAAACCCGCCCTCCTCGCGCGTGTTATGTCGCCGGTTGTAGCTGCACCAAAAGGGTATACTACCGATCACCCCATTATTGCATCACCTGCCGTCCCTTATGCTTTTGAAATCTTGTACTATGCGCTTACCAGTCGTGCCGATGTTCGCATGGTATGGTTACATACTGATCTGATCCAATGGCTTCAGTTGTATCGCGAGATTGGTACCGAAGCACAGGTTGATTGGTATATGGCCGCTTGCCATGCGTTGATCGAGACATCCTATCTCACCTCCGTCTGGGCACGCTCGTTCAATTTTGCGCACATCGGTTTAACCGTTTCGTCGAACGAGCAGCATGATTATATCTACAACAGTCAGACCCAACGTTGGGAGCGCGCATTAACGTTTCGATCGATGCGTGACGGTGTGATTGCGCATATCGGACGTTTGGTTGCGTATGCACGCACCGATGCTGCATGTACGCCGGTACAGCTTACGTATGTTGATCAAGCTTTATCGCATCGACCGCTTCCGACATCGATGCGTGGAACAACAACAACATGGGGCAGGCTTGGTTACCAATGGCTTGGGCGTTCAGATCAAACTGCCGAAGTTTACGGAAAACAACTTATCGAGTTTGCAAATCGTATCGCAGGCATCGCCTTGTAAACTTGCTCCTAAACGCGACAGGAAGGCTTGAGAGGCGCGATACACCTCAAAGTGCTACCTGCATACCAGTTCATAAACAGCGCCCCGTAGAATGGCTCCTGTCGCGTTTAAGGGCATATTGACATAATGTGTGGAATGTGTAGTTTAAGGTGTACACAAGGTCAGGCTTGGAATATGCCTTGTAACGCAACGAGAATGCTCACGAGCGACAATAAGCTGGTGGTTAGTAGGATCATAGCAGGCGGAATGTAAAAGCGCTCAGAACGGCTTCTAATACGTTACAAGGCATATTGACATAAAAAAAAATATGCGCAGGATTGCATAATCCTGCGCATAAGAAAAATACTATACAGTTGTCTCTTGCAACCTGCGTACCATACGAGCTACGACACGTGGCCAAAGCGGTGTTGCGCTTTTCGGATTGCGAAGATCGATACAATGGCGTTCATTACCAAACACAAGATACTTCTGTTGGATGATGTACATATGCGGTGCAATCTCCTCAATCGGAAAGTTCGGCTGTGTGATCCATTTGCAAAGCCTGTGATATGCAACACGTGCTGGTTGTTCCCATGATGTGCCTTGACATGCATCGACAAACTGCGCTAATCGTTTGATGGTATACCTTGATGCGTAGTTCATAAGAGCTTCCCTTTCGTTACTAAACGACGGATTTGGTGTTTTCACCGCTGCTTCCACTGTTGCTTCCACTGCTGCTACCGCCCCCACTGCTGCCTCCACCACTACTCGCCTTTTTTGCTTTCTGGCTTTGATCGGTCTGCACAACCAGTAAAATTTTCCCGAATTGTGTTACACTACGTGCGATCAAGTAGGTAAGGATAAGTAAAATAACCGAGTTAAAGTTCAGCGACTGGATAAATGCGTTAACAAGTGTACCGATCGCACGGATAATCGCGTTGATCTGAACATCCGCGACTTGGATAAATTGTGCGATCGATGGTGACAAAGTTAAATGATGAAAGAAAACGATGAGCAGGCTGACAAAGTTTAACTCGGTATCGGTGATGTCGATGATACGTCGCCATTGGTCAAAATAGTAGGTCTGTGGTAAAAACAACGGCGTTAGCGTGAGCAAAATCAGAAGCATCGTACTGATAAACAATGCTACCGTAATCCCAAGCCAACCGTTCCATGCACTTTCTGCCGGAAATGCGTTGTAATGCGCAGGTACAACGACCAAAATCCAGTGTACGGCGATGGTAATCAAAAGCAAGCGCATGGTGTAGAACAGTGTTTTTCCGAATGATATCCAGTTGCGGTATGGCATATTTTCCTCCTCTAGGTA
>CAKZRZ010000156.1 GCA_937918955.1 uncultured Arenicella sp. | reverse complement strand
GTCCAACCCAGTTGACGCGCATGTCGTAGATTCACTGGCAATGCTTCATGTTAGTAGGAATGACGGTAAAGAAGGTGTACAGTCCTTTCTCGAAAAAAGATCACCGAACTTCAGTCAGCGTGTTTCACAAGATATGCCTGATTTCTTTGAGAATTGGAAAAAGAGCTAAGTCAGCTCAGTTTTTTCTAGCTTGAACGCAGTTTGGTGTGTTGTATTCAGTCGGTAGCTAGCTTGATTCTAAAGGGAGTTAGGCTGGCTAGTTAAAACTCCGAGCTGTAACAGTAGAATTTAGCGAGAGAAAGCCAATGACACAGTCTCTAAGCCACGAGAGTCAGGATAACGAAGAGTTGGGCATGTTCCGGGACATGATCCAGCGCTTTATGAAAGACGAAGTAGAACCCAACTACGAACAATGGGAGCGCGACCACCTAATGCCTCGAGATTTCTGGCGTACCATGGGTGCGGCTGGAATTTTGCTGGTCGACTTAGATGAACGCTATGGCGCAGCTGGCACCAGTCTAGATGTCGCCATGATGATCCAAGAAGAGATGTGTGCCGCGGGCTATCACGCACTAGCTACTGGCTACAATATTCATGCGAATATCATTGCGCCTTATATTGATAATATCGGAACCCAAGAGCAGAAAGACAAATGGCTTCCTGGCATGGTGTCTGGTGATGTTGTAGCGGCCTTGGGGATGACTGAGCCAAGTGCTGGCAGTGATTTGGCCGCTCTACGAACAAAAGCGATCAAGGACGGCGACGAATATGTCCTTAACGGCTCAAAGGTATTTATCACCAATGGAATCCATGCCGACATGGTTGTTGTTGCTGCCAAAACTGATCCGAGTGCTGGCGCAAAAGGCGTATCTCTCTTTTTAGTCGATACTAGTCTTGAAGGTTTTTCGACCGGCAAGAAAATTGAGAAAATGGGGCAGCATAGTAGTGATACTGCCGAGCTTTTCTTCTCTGATGTTCGTTTGCCTGCAGACGCGCTGCTCGGGCAAGAGGGCCGAGGTTTCATTTATATGATGGAGGAGCTGCCGCGTGAACGCTTAGGTTGTGCAATGCAAGCGATTGGTCATGCTAGAGGAGCACTCGAGATTACAGCGCAATACGTTACCGAACGTAAGGCCTTTGGTCAAAAGATTAGTCAGTTTCAAAATACCCGTTTTAAGCTGGCAGAAATCAAAGTAGAGCTAGAGCTTTGCCGGGCCCTGGTTGAAAAGTACATGGCGAAATTCGCGCGCGATGAAATGACGGTTGAAGATGCGGCGGTGGTTAAATACGCGACCACTGAAATGCAATTGCGCGCAGTGAACGAATGTCTTCAGTTGTTTGGCGGTTACGGTTATACCGACGAGTATCCTATTTCGCGTTTCTACCGGGATGCGCGTGTACAAACTATTTACGCGGGCAGCTCCGAAATCATGAAAGAGATAGTCGCGCGGGGCGTTGTTGGCCGATAAATCGAGCTCGCTCTAACTGAGCGACTGCGTATTCCCTAATGAGGTTTGTAATCAGTAGGGCTCTCATTTATTAATTCTAACCTTCTCCTAATATAGCAATGAAATCACTGGGCTTAGATTTTGGTACTGCCAACTCATCGATGGCGTTTTTTGATCGAGGACGTACTGACGTTTTTGCGCTCGATGGTCAAGGAGGATCAATTCCGAGTACGTTGTTCTTTGACTTTGAGGACAACAATACTTATGTCGGCGATGCTGCGTATGAGCGCTATTACTTTGGCGATAAAGGCCGGTTTCTAAGGTCTTTTAAGAGTGCGCTTGGCACTTCGACCTTAGATCACGAGATACAAATAAAGCATGAGCGTTTTACGATCAAGGACATCATTCAGCACTATATTGGTACTCTCATTGAGCGCACAGCTCAACACTTAGAGAAATCGGTTGAAAGTTTAGTCGTTGGCAGACCGATTTATTTTGTTGATGACGACCCAATGGCCGATGCACAGGCCGAGCAGTCTTTAAGAGAGATCGTAAGTAGTCTTGGTGTTAAGCAACTGGCGTTTCAATATGAGCCAATTGCGGCGGCCTTGAATTATGGTATTGATTTATCCAAGCAAGAGCAGGTATTGGTTGTTGATATTGGTGCTGGCACCTCTGATTTTTCGGTGGTTAATTTTAAGGCAGTAAGCCTTGATCAGGCGGAGTTTGAAGCCGAGGTTATTTCAAATTGTGGTGTGCACATTGGCGGTAATGATTTTGACCGGCTGATCGCGCTTGACTACGCAATGCCATTGTTTGGTTACGGTCAACGTTTTAAAAGACGTGAACAACTTGAGGTTCCTAATCATTACTTTCAAAATGCGGCGTCTTGGCACAAGATTGAAATGCTTTACGACCGTAAAGTGCTGACCGCGATGCAAGAAATTAGCCCACAGGTGTTCGAACCTGAGCTGATCGAGCGATTTTTAGAGCTATTAAAATCTCGTCAAGTACACAATGTGTTAGCTGAAGTCGAAATCACTAAAAAGGCTCTGAGCAACAGCGCAGAGGCCGACATTGATTTAGCGTTTTTAGAAACCGGTCTTCGAAATTCACTATCGAGCAAAGACTTTGAATCGTTGATCGAATCACTTTGCAGAGAAATTCTCGAAAATGCTAGTAGGGCGGTGGAGTTGGCCGGCTTGAGTTTATCGGACATTGATACCGTGTATTTAACCGGGGGCAGCATGGGCATTCGCCATCTTCACGATAAAATTGTTAAGCACTTTAACCAATCTCACGTAATTGAGGGAGACCGATCTACTGCGGTTGCTCGTGGTTTAGCGATACACGCTCACCAAATCGGTTTTGGCTAAGTTTATCGATAGCTCCGACGCGACGACTTAAAACAGCTCTATTTTGTTAACTGGTCCACTGCTCGCGCAATTACTCGCTCTTCATCAGTGGGAATAACTAATATTGGCGTGGTACCCGCGCCGATATTGAGGGCATTTGCGGTATTCGCAGATTTGTCTACTTTCAAACCAAGAAACCCGAGGTGCTCAACAATCCTCTCCCGAATTTCGCTCGCATTTTCACCAATGCCACCACAGAATACTAAACCATCAAGGCCGCCGAGAATTGCCGCCATAGCGCCCACTTCTCGCTGTATTCGAAAGACGTAATAGTCGATCGCTTTTTTGGCGTCGTCTGCGTCGCTGGCTAATAGCTCGCGCATATCGGATGTCATGCCCGATAAACCCTTGATACCACTCTCTTTGTAGAGTATTCGACTGATTTCGCTACTTCCGTGACCTTGGTCCATCAAGTACAAAAGCACGCCAGGGTCGAGCTGCCCACAGCGAGTGCCCATTGGCAAACCGTCAAGTGCTGAGAAACCCATAGTGGACCCAACACTCTTGCCCTGATTAATCGCGCACATCGAAGCGCCGTTTCCAAGATGAGCGACAACAATCTTCGAATTCGCTAAATCACCATGACTGCGAGCGAGTTCGCTGCTTATGTAATCGTAGGATAGCCCATGAAAACCGTAACGACGGACACCTTGCTCGTAAAATCGCTTTGGTAACGCAAAGGTATCGTTTACCCAAGGGTGCCCTCTGTGAAATGCGGTGTCGAAGCAGGCCACCTGTTGTGCCTGCGGAAAGGTCGCAATGGCGGCGTGAATACAGGCTAAATTATGCGGCTGATGTAGTGGAGCAAGTGGGGTCAGTGCGCTAAGGCGTTCAATAACGTCCTCGTCTAGTAATACCGGCTTGTCAAACTCGACACCGCCGTGCACTACTCGGTGACCGACACCAATAACGCTTTCTCCATGCAAATGCGGTTCAAGTGCTTTGAGTATGGCCTTCACCGCGAGCGAGTGATCGGCGGCACCGATCTCTGAGCTGTGTTCTGCAGCGTCTGCATTAATGGTCATCGATAACCGCGCTGCAGGGCCGAGATTTTCAACTTGACCTACAATGAGTTCGTTCGGCTCATCATGGTCTTGTAGGTATACCGAAAATTTTATCGACGAACTACCGGCATTTAACGTTAAGATTAAACTCATAGGTTTGTTTGCTGCTTGCGCGACTGGGTTAAACAATCTAGATGTTAACGCAAGCCGAGTGATATCCAAACAAGATAAGCAAGCCAAATAGATAAAAACAGTGCTCGAAGACTTGAGCGCTCAACACAAGGTTCAATAGTCGATGGATTATATTTTCGCATACGGGAGTCTTCTGAGTCACTACAGCAGAACCCATTACTCAGGTATCACCGCTAAGCCTGTTTCAGCGACTATTAAAGGCTGGTCTAGATCTTGGTGTGCAGCTTATCCTGATGAAGGAGCGACCTATGCGGGGGCTATTGTTGACGATGCTGCTGAGTTAGATGGTGTATTAATTGAGACTGAAATTGATCAAGGCCTTATGGAGCGAGAACGCGAATATCGCTTCAGCGAACTCCGTCAAGATGCGCTTAACTATGATCGGCGCGAGTTAAGGTTGAACTCGAGTGATCGTATTCATATATGCGAAACGATTGCGCCCAAGTTGCCATCACAACAATTACCGCTACCGCAGTCGTATATTGATACCTGTTTGATCGGTTGTTATGAGTTAAAAGGCGTAGAAGGGATGGCGCGTTTTATAGATCAAACCACAGCTTGGGAAGGTATTTGGTTAAACGATAGGGGCGCGCACGTTTACCCTCGCAGCTCGCCTATTTCGTTCTTTCATGCCCAGCAGATAGATAATATTCTTGAGCGCAAAGGTGTTCTAAAAAATCGAGCCTCCCTCACATAAGCATGGATGAACTCAGAATTGAGTCTGTCACCTAAGTGTCACTAATTTCTTAAAATGTCACCTAAGTTGACAAAAAATATAAGCTTTTTATCAAATTTGGGACTTTAGTCCTACGATATTTGGACAAAGGGTACTCAATGTCCTTGTTATATTGTAGGTCTAGTAAGTGGAGTTTGAAATACTGTAGGGGTGTTTCACCAAATGCTAGAAAAGGTAAGAGTCGCAGCTTGCCACTGAGGATTACACTAGCAGCATAGGAGGTATCCGTGAAAGTTAGATTGAGAGAAATAAGGGTTGTAGACCTAAATACACGAACAATTATTTTGCTCACGCAATTTGTTCGCTTAGCGCGCGTCAGAGAAGGCGCCGATCTGAGAATGCAACAGCGCGATATTATTCGCCGAATTTTTCGATACGCGGCTCATACAGACAACCCTGACTTAATAGTGTTGTTTATGCACATTAAGAAGGCGATGTCTTCACACATACAAAAAGCAAACTTAGAAGCTTGCTCGTTCAACGTATATCAGGAAGTTGCTGCATAGGTAGGTAGGGGGCAGATAATAATCTTGACTACGTATTTAGCCCGCATATGCGGGCTTTTTTATGCCTCTTCTGTTTTGATGACGCTCATAGGAAAAGCACAGCTAAAGAGCAAATGTTGCTTGTTTAGCTGTTACTGTTAGACTCAGGCTTTGAAGACCAATAGTAGCTTAAGTCGAATGACTTATTACTTCTAGAGACTGCAATGACAATTCATCAAAATGACGCTTCAATTGTATGGAGCCCTAGGCAACCTTCCGAGCGCGCACCTAATCTCACAACTTTCTCAAAGCATATAAAGGCTCGCTACGGCCTAGAGTTAGCGAACTACCAAGAGCTTTACGAATGGTCTATTCATGATATTGCTCGCTTCTGGTCGGAAATTTGGGACTTTTGTGGTGTGGTAGGGTCTAAAAATGGCCATGATGGCGTTGAGCATCAGCCCTACTTACAAACCAATTCGTCGATGATTGACGCTCGCTTTTTCCCTCAAGCTCGACTCAACTATGCGGAAAATCTATTACATTTTGCGTCCGAAAATTCTGATTCTGACGCTATTTTGTTTTGGGCGGAAGATAAGCTCAAGAGTAATATGCGTTGGCGAGAGCTTTACGATGCAGTATCTCAAGCTGCGCAAGCTTTACGTGATCATGGCGTAAAAGCTGGTGATCGCGTTGCCGCTTACATGCCCAATATGATTGAAACGATTGTGTTAATGCTTGCAAGCACGTCGATTGGTGCTATTTGGAGCTCTTGTTCGCCCGATTTTGGCGTTCAGGGCGTGGTAGATCGTTTCGGTCAAATCGAGCCAACGGTTTTAATTGCTGCTGATGGCTATTTTTACGCAGGCAAAGAAATCGATAACCTTCAAAAAATTGAAGAAATCGAAACTCGTTTACCATCTCTAACACTAACAATTATCGTGCCGTTTCTTAGCTCCACCTTAGAGCGAAATATAGAGATATCGACATCAGAAAACCGCTGGATATATGGCGATTTTGTTGGGCGCTATACGCCTCGCGCAATTGAGTTTGAGCAACTACCGTTCGACCATCCTTTGTTTATTTTGTACTCCAGCGGTACCACAGGAGCACCAAAGTGCATTGTTCATGGTGCTGGTGGAACCTTGCTTCAGCATCTAAAAGAACATCAGCTGCACACGGATATTTGTCCACAAGATCGTGTTTTCTATTTCACCACTTGCACTTGGATGATGTGGAATTGGTTGGTATCAAGCCTTGCGTCAGGAGCAACTATTTCCTTATACGATGGCTCGCCGTTTTATCCTAAGCCGTCGATATTATTTGACTTAATTGAAGAACAAAAAATTACTCATTTTGGTACGTCGGCTAAATACATCGACGCACTTAAGAATGAGGGCTTAGTGCCCGCAGAAACACATGACCTTTCGTCAATGCGGCTTATGTGCTCTACCGGTTCGCCGCTACTTTCGGAGGGTTTCGATTACGTCTATCAAAACATCAATCCGTCTGTTTATCTGGCATCTATCTCTGGTGGTACCGACATTGTTTCTTGCTTTGTTCTGGGTGACCCATCAAGCAATCTTTACCGTGGTGAAATTGCTTGCCGAGGTTTGGGGATGGCGGTCGAAATTTGGGATGGCGATGGCAAACCTGTATCGCAGCAAAAAGGCGAGTTGGTATGCACTAAACCGTTTCCTTCGATGCCGGTCTATTTCTGGAATGACCAGGATAATGAAAAGTATCACGCCGCGTATTTTGAGCGCTTTGATAATATTTGGGCGCAGGGTGATTATGCAGAGATCACTGCCAATAACGGTGTTGTGATTTATGGCCGATCAGACGCCACTCTGAACCCAGGTGGCGTTCGCATTGGTACAGCTGAAATTTATCGACAGGTGGAGCAAGTTGATGGTGTGCTTGAGTCGGTGGTTATCGGCCAACAGTTTGATAATGACGTTAGAGTAGTGCTATTCGTTGTTTTGACTCAAGCGCGAGACTTAGATGATGATCTGATTCGTAGCATCAAATCGCGAGTGAGGTCGGGAGCCAGCCCACGGCATGTCCCAGCAGTGATCTTGAGTGTAGAAGATATTCCGCGCACTAAGTCAGGCAAGATCAGCGAGCTGGCGGTACGTGATATTGTCGAGGGCAGGGCCGTTAAAAATACGACTGCTTTAGCAAATCCAGAAGCGCTTGAGTTCTTCAAGAATCGCGATGAGCTTGAAACGTAAAGTCTGTTTTATCTGAATTTTCGAGTGCATCAGAATTAGAATGCACAATAAAAAAGGGCCGTGGATTACCACGGCCCTTTCTCGTTTTGAGTGATGTCGCAAGTGACTATTTTATGTCGTAGCGATCAAGCATCATCACTTTATTCCAAGCGGCTACAAAGTCGTCAGCGAAATGCTGTTCTGAATTGTCATAGGCATAGACCTCAGCAATAGCTCGAAGCTCAGAGTTTGAACCAAAAATTAGGTCAACTGATGTCGCCGTATATTCAACCTTGCCGGTTTGGCGATTGGCGCCTTGATACACACCATCAGTATCGGTTTTGCTCCAAACCGTTGACATATCTAATAGATTCACGAAGAAATCATTGTTAAGTGTGCCTGGTTTATCGGTAAGAACACCATGTGCCGATCCGTCAGTATTAGTTCCCAATGCTCTCATTCCGCCCAGCAATACCGTCATTTCAGGAATTGTGAGATCGAGTTGATCTGCCTTGTCTACTAGCATTTCGGTTGGTGAGCGATAGCTTGTGTTTTGATTAAAGTAGTTTCTAAACGCATCAGCTTTGGGCTCAAGCAAAGCGAACGACGTGACATCTGTCTGCGCTTGAGTCGCATCTCCACGTCCTGCTACAAACGGTACGCTAACCTCTACGCCAGCGTCTTTAGCTGCTTGTTCAATCGCCGCTGCACCGCCGAGCACAATCAAATCTGCTAAGGAAACTTGTTTCCTGCTGCCACTATTAAAGTCGGCTTGAATCGATTTTAGTGCTTCAACGACTTTGGCGACTTGAGATGGATTGTTAGCAGCCCAATCTTTTTGTGGAGCTAGAGCAATGCGTGCTCCATTGGCGCCACCTCGTTTATCACTTGCTCTAAAGCTCGCGGCCGACGCCCATGCAGTACCTACTAACTCCTGAACGCTTAGCCCTGATTTCATGATCTCTTTCTTCAAAGATTTTATGTCACGATCACTTACTAAAGCATGGTCTACTGCAGGCACAGGGTCTTGCCAAATTTGCACTTCGCTAGGTACATCATTACCCAGGTAACGCGAACGCGGCCCCATGTCTCTGTGCGTCAATTTATACCAAGCTTTGGCAAACGCTAAACGATACTCTTGAGGGTCCGCTAGAAAACGTTCAGCAACAGCTTTGTAGTCAGGGTCAAATTTAAGCGCTAAATCGGCCGTAGTCATTACAACTTTGTTGCGTTTTCCCTCAATGTGCGCGTCAGGTGCGGTCGCTACTGCATCGCTCTTAGGTACCCATTGAATTGCGCCAGCGGGGCTGCGGGTTTGTTCCCATTCATTGTTAAGCAAGTTGGATAAATAGAGTGAAGTCCAGCGTGTAGGTACTTGTGTCCAAGCACCTTCTAAGCCACTCGTCACAGTGTCTTCAGAGTGGCCTTTTCCACATTTGTTTTTCCACCCTAGGCCTTGTTGCTCGGTTGGCGCAGCGCCAGGCTCTGCTCCAAGGCACTTACCTGGTTTGTGCGCGCCATGCATTTTGCCAAAGGTGTGGCCGCCAGCGATAAGAGCAACGGTCTCTTCGTCACTCATCGCCATGCGGCCGAAGGCAACACGAATATTTTTAGCCGATGCGACTGGGTCTGGCACTCCTCGAGGGCCTTCTGGATTTACATAAATTAGGCCCATATGTGTCGCACCCAAGGGGCGTTGCAGCTTGCCGTCTTTACGATGGCGATCGCTAGCCAGCATTTCTACCTCTGGCCCCCAATAGACAACATCGGGCTCCCAATCGTCTGCGCGGCCACCGGCAAATCCGTAAGTTTCAAAGCCCATGTTCTCAAGCGCAACATTGCCCGCTAAGATCATAAGGTCACCCCATGAAAGTGCTGCTCCATATTTTTGTTTTACAGGCCATAGTAATCGGCGAGCTTTATCCAGATTACCGTTATCGGGCCAACTATTAAGTGGGTCAAAGCGTTGTTGCCCGCCATCGCCGCCGCCACGACCATCTAAGGTGCGGTATGTCCCGGCGCTGTGCCATGTCATGCGAATAAAGAATGGGCCATAGTTGCCAAAGTCTGCGGGCCACCAGTCTTGAGACGTGGTGAGTAAGGCATCAATGTCTTTTTTTGCGGCGTCTAGGTCTAAGCCGTTGAATGCCTCTGCGTAGTCAAAGTCTGCGCCAAGAGGGTTAGAGCGCGCATCTTGATCACGCAAGGCCGATAAGTCGAGTTGATCAGGCCACCAAAATTGATTGTTTTTCGCTTGGCCAAGCTTAGCTTGTCCTACGCCTATTGCGCCTTTGGGTTTGCTAATCTCGTCGGCGCTTACGCTGGATAAGCCAAAGCTGAAAATAGTGGCGAGTACGGTGGTGCTTACCAGTTTTGGCAATCCCGCATTTGCTATTTTTTTCTTAGTTAAATTCATGATGTTTATTCCTTGAGTGGTTATTACTGAGTCGTTTAAAACAGAGGTTTGAAATCTGACAACGATCAAGTGCTGCTTCTTCTTTCTAGCAACATCTTGTAGCTTGAATTTAGTATAGAGTAGTTTTTATTATTGAAAAGTCATAATCGATTCAAAGAATTGATTATGATGATCGAGTGATTCGATCAACAAAGGTGCGAGAACAATGATTGTTTGAACTATTTTTAGAGCCTGTATTTTAGGGGCGGGAGCGGCGAGCGTTCATGCTTCGCAAAAATGTAAAGCCAATGAGTAATAAGCTTACAAACAATGAAGAGTTTTCAAAAAATGTGGGATTCCGAGAGAAGAACGTTGGCTCACTAGACCTGCCAGCAGGCATGTCTACGATATAGCCTGCTGCGGTTTGAAAGTCAGCTTGAAAGTGAATTTTTCCAGTAGGAAGCACTACAATCGATGGGCCGTTATTCGCAACATGAATCAGAGGTAGGCGATTCTCGATGGCGCGTAATGCTGAGGGGAGAATATGCTGAAACGGTTGATGACTCGAGCCAAACCAGCCATCGTTGGAAAGAGCTATGATCACCTTAGGCTTTAATTCGTTCTGATCAACTTCGGTAGAGTTTTCGATAGTGTTATGGGCATAACTAACGGCTTGCCCGACTAGGCTCGGCTCTGTAGTTTCATAACAAATTAGCGGAATTATATTGATTGAATCGTGCTCAAACACTGCATGATTTTCTCCTACACTGGTTTCAATCAAAAAGTCACCAAAAATTGATTTTATCCAACGATTTAAAAGAGTGTCTGAGCTGCTTAATGGCACATACTCACCAAAAGGAATACGTTTAATTTTTGTATACTGACCACCTAGGCTGCCGTCGCTATTTAATAGAATTGCCTTACTCGTTTGCCGCTCGAGTCGTTGGTTTTTGGGGTTTCGGTGATGACGCATGTCATGAAACATCAAACCTACATCGAGCTGAGCAATTTGTCTTTGATAAGCATCTCGTACTTGAGTCATATTTAGAAAGTGTTTGCTTTGGCCCTCAGGCCATATGACCAGCTCAGCACCCTGGTGGACGAGCTTTTCGGTCATGTGCATCTCAGGTGGGTAAGCAAGACCGTATCCCGGATAACTCATATTTGCCCCAAGGCTCGGAGTTTCATTTGACTGAACTAAACCAAGCCGGATTGTGGACGATGACGCAGTGCGTGCGCTCCAATATTGTTCTAAATAAATACCGACTCCGAACCAAGTAGCTACTAGCGCTACGCCACTTATCAAAGTTATTCGATTGGGTGTTTTCGGTGAGAACCTACTCATACCTGTACGTATCAAAAACCAGTTTACGCAATGCATAATCAGTACCGTAACCACACCTATAACGATGTCTATACCATGAGCGCCAGTGTATTCAATAGCCTGCAACGCGAGTGAAAACTCAACTTGGCTATCGCCTAGTCGCATCGTAAATAGCATCGGATACCATGCGGAAACGCTTGCTAATAGTGTTGGAAAGATGAGCAGCGCGGGCAGCTTGGTGTGGCTCAATGTCCAGCGGTAGGCAACAATCAGCAACGCGATTAAATGTGCACAATAGACCCAGTACAAACATGCAATGGCAACGCTTTTGCCGAAGCTATAACCCTTAGAAATAATGATAAAATCTACAATCCAATACATTCCATTGACGTAACATACCGCCCCCATCAATAGCCCGAGTACGTAGCTTCTCACCAGGCTTGTGTGGTGAAGAACGACCAAAATGGGTACGAATGCAAACCAAGTTAAGGCAAAGTAGCTGTGATCGAGGAACGGTACACAGAGCATTAATCCAGAGAGAATAGCAGCCATAAGCTGCCATAAAAGGCTCGTGGAGTGCTTGGAGTTTGAAGGGTTGATCATCGTTTTAATCAGATCTTAAAGACTCCAGTTTCGCTTGATAGTCTTGCTTTATGGTCGCTAAGGCGGCTTGCTTTTCTAATTCATCGAGAGAGTTGTCGAGCCGGACTAAGCGGCGTTGAAAAAAGTAGTGTGTTTGATTATTTTCTTCTGTAAACAAAAACGAAGCTTGCTTGCCGAAGTGTTTTTCTTGCCGTGCATTCAAATTGGCAAGATAGTTTTGAATAAGGTTTATACGGTGATCATCCGGCGCTTGATTAATAGCTAACTTCAATTGTTGGTCGGCATCTCGATATTGATAAAAATTCACTATCCAGCGCGCAAAGGTCTGCGCATCCTCGCCTATGAGACTCTTTCCGACCAAGCTTTCAAGGCGCACAAGTTCATCAGAAGCGAGGTCTTCAGGAAGTAGGCTATTGATGCGCTCGAGTAGCGCCAGAGACGTGCTCGAATTGTCAGTAAGGTCTCGTGCTTCCCAAAGAATACGTTCAATATCCAAGTAATTCTGTCGCCAACGAGTATTGCTGATGATGGCGCTTTTTCGCTCTGCATCTGAGTTGGGCGGTGCAAGCCATAAGATCTCTTGTCGCGGGTCATACCTAATGTGAGCTCGGTCATGAAGGCGATAGAGTTTTATTCCCAATGCACTTATGGTCGCGACAACGACAATCCCAAGGCCCAATTGTAAAAGCCAAGTAGGGCGGCTAGCTGTGCTTTGGTGTGTCGTCGTCGCCATCAAACGAGTGAGTTTTATGCTTTCAGGCCTTATTGAACCTCTGGCTTGGCTAATGATTCGGCTAAGCGTTGTTCTATTTCGGTTTGCTGCGCGGCAATCTGTTCAGGAGTTAAGTCTGTTTGCATGCCAAGTTTGATGCTATCAAACATGAACTCCGCGTTTGCATCTGATTGTTGAAAAAGCTGTTGCGCCGTTTCTGCGCCAAGGTGAAGTTCGCGAAGGTCTTGCAGTTCGCTGTAAAGTTCAATGTCACGCTCAATTGTGACAAGAGTTTGTTGGTTATTGGCGTCGTACCCGCTGCCTTCATGTATTTGGCTAAAACGCTCTTTTGCCTCAAGAAAACCCTGATAGTCTGAGACCAATTTGGCGGTTTGTTTTCCCGCTTTGCCTGGCAGAGAAGACTCGATCAAATTCTCTAGTTCTCGCAGCGATTCGCCGTCGAGTCGGTTGTAAATCCTTTCAAGTGCTTCGTCTAATGACACCAGCGCATCGTGATCTAAAATAACATCGCCATTTTCATCTAGCTTTACAGCTTGCAGAGCGTCGTGAACAGACTTTTCTGTGAACGGTAGAGTGTTTTTTTCGATTTGTTCCTCGCCAGCGTTGTCGCTTTGGCCTGAGTTGAGATTTGTTTGCCATTGCCATTCAGAGGCAATCGTTGCTTGTGCTCGATCGCTTAGGTTCCCAATTGGGTCAGGAGTATTTTCAAGTGATAGTTTTTCAGTCGCTGCTTGATCGCGTGACGCTTGCTCAGCTTTGTTTTTTCTACTTGTGTTCGTGGCCACTAAAACAGCGACTATGCAAATTGCAATAGTTACTAGAGGCAACATAAGATTCTTATTTTTGTTCGACATTCTGTTTACCTTTAAAAGAGGGAGTTTACTTAGGGCGCTTTTATGATAACCCAAAAAAGAAAAGGGGCTCGATTACTCGAACCCCTTAGCGCGGCTTACGTTTGTAGCTTTAACGTAAAAGCTATTTGTCAAACACAGCCCTTCGCTTAGAAGTTACAGGTATCTCGAGTCTCAGAAATGAGGCTGCTAGCTGTGTGATTAGGGCCACACAAGAATTGGTTGTAACGACGATCTTTATCAAGGAATCGTTTCATCCAAGACACGCCATAGGTTGATAGTTCAGCGTTATTATTAAAGTTGTTTCCATTTGCACAATTGTGCGGACCATTGTTGAATTCCAAAAAGAACTTGTCAGTATTGCCTGGAATCTCATTGTAGAATGGGCTCGCATGAGTATTAACTTGTGCAGTTCCATCGTTTTCACAAGCCATAATCATAGTTGGCACGCCAATTTGGGTGAAATTGTCGCTGCCTGTGCTCCATGGTGCTAGAGGCACCGCCGCGCTTAGTCGGTTACGCGAAGCACTTCTAAGTGAGCCGCCACCGCCCATTGAGAACCCCATAGTACCAAGTCGATTTTCATCGACAAGGCCTGAAATAGGGCTATTTGAGCGATTGCTTTCAGAGATCAGGTGATTCAGTGCTGCATCAAGTTGACGGCTGCGGCTTTCTGGTTGGTCGAAGCGGCCATTCGTATTGATTGTAATCACAACGAAACCGTGCGATGCGAGTATTGGGCCCCACCAGGCGATTGCTGATTGTGTATTGGTAAAACCTGGCGCTATCGATATTGCACCCATCTCACTTGAGATATTGGTTGGGTAGTAGATTGTGCCACCGCCGAAGCCATCTACTGAGCTCGACACATTTGTTGAAGCGACAGGTTGTGGTCCGCTGCTTGCACGAAGAAAAGACAAAGTCGGGTTAGGGCCGATTTCGTGACCGCAATTGAAGTTACAGGTGCTTGGTGCAGGTAATTGACCACTATTGTCGTCGCTACCACCACCGCCACCACCACCGCCGCCAGCATAGGCAGAGAGGGAAATAAGCGCTGAAACAGCGCAGCTTGAGAGTATTTTTAGAGCTGAGTTCTTCATAGAGTTAATCCTATTCTTATTAAGCGCAATGGAGCTGCGCTTGTCTGTTGTGATGGACTTCTTAAACTACTTTTACAAACTTCATATAACTATGTGTTATGTCTTATATAACAGTTAGTTCTGACGCGAGCATACTCAAAGCTTTACAAAATGTCTAGAGAATGAATTTTCTAAATTTCACTTTTTTTGCGTAAATTTCCGTTCCTAGAGGTTTGTCAAGAATTTATTGGGCAGCTGTCAGGTTTGCCTGTGGGCCAGATAATGTATTGATCCATTTGCATTTTCTTCAGGCATAAAAAAAGCCTGCGCTAAGGCAGGCTTTCAGATGCGCGGCAACCGCGCAAAGGTATAAGATCGACTATTTAAAGATCTTAGACTCAGGGGCCGATAGGCCACCTTCTTGAGAGGCGAAGTAAGCAGACATTGCTTTAATTTGACCAATAGTTAGGTTTGTAGCTTGGCCTGACATGATTAGGTTATTACGATCGCCTGAACGATAGTCCTTTAGTGCTTGAATCAAATAGCTCTCATACTGACCCGCAAGCTTAGGGAAGCTGCTTTGGTCGCCGTCGCCCGTTTTGCCGTGGCAAGCTGCACATGATGCCGAATACTTTTCTCCGGCCTTAGCTAGCGCTTTGTTAACCAGGCTCGGGCGTGAATTGCCATCCATCTGCGCGAAAAATGCACCGATGTCAGCCATGTCGCTATCGCTTAGGTTAGCTGCTTGTGCTTGCATTGTTTTGTGTGAGCGAGTTTTATCTTTATACGCTTTTAGAGCACTTACAATGTATTCTGCGTGTTGGCCGCCAATCATTGGGATCTCATAAACTGGGCCAGGATTACGCAAGCCGGGTGCACCATGGCAGCCGAGGCAAGTTTGCGCGAGTTCCTCGCCCTTGGCCGCATCAGCTGCAAAGGCAACTTGAACGCCAGTTAGTGAAAAGCCGGCTAACAATGCTGCGCCAGTGATAACGGTATTACGAATAGATTTCAACATAAGCTCAATACGCGGGTTTAAGACTTTGCTAAAATTTGATTTAGCAAAAAGAATAATCACATTCAGGCCTAGTTAAGAAGAGCAGAGCATGATGGTTCAGGCTCGCAGTATATCAAAAAGGCGCTAAATACGCTTTAAAAAAGCTACGCGGACTTTAAGGAAGGTTGCCTGTAAACTCAAGTCATTTCGCCAATATTTTGCATTTTCTAAACAAATATCAGCCCCTTCGCTTAAGCTTGTGTAAAGAGGCTAAGCGACTATGTGCGGTAGTTCGAAAAGTTGGCTACAATAGCGATCATAAATAAATAATAAATGGTGCCGCTTTGACTTCAACAAGCATCGAAAAAATTAATTTGCCCGACCAGAACTTAGCCGATTTCGGTCTTGATAAAGACTGCTATGCCGCGGTTGACTTGGGGTCAAATAGTTTTCACTTAGTAATCTCGCGCTACAACCATGGTGAGTTTACGGTTATCGACCGTCAACGGGAGGTCGTACGCTTGGCGGCGGGCCTCGACGAAAACAATAATCTATCAGACGAAGTTGCGGAGCGCGCATTGACCTGCCTCGCTCAGTTTGGGCAATTGCTAGCAAGCTTGCCGGCCGACAACATTCGAGCAGTCGGCACTAATGCATTAAGGCGCTTGAGCGGTAAGAATAAATTTCTTGAACGCGCAGAACGTTCTCTTGGCCACAGTATTGAAATTATCGCTGGGCGGGAAGAAGCTCGGCTAATTTACCTCGGTGTTTCAAAGTGGTCATCGAGTAAAGATGAATCTCGCTTGGTTATTGATATTGGTGGTGGCAGTACCGAGATAATTGCGGGCAAAGGCGATGTGGCCCATTGCCGAGAAAGTTTAGAGGTTGGATGTGTAGTACTGAGTCGTGAATTTTTTGATGATGGCAAGTTATCGCAAAAACGGTTCGATAAAGCGATATTAGCTGCCGAGCTGGCCATTCAGCCTGTGGTAAAACAGTTTCGGGTGCAAGGGTGGAGCCAGGCCATAGGTTGCTCTGGCACGATGAAGTCGATGGCCTTAGCGATGGTCGAGGGCGGCTTGTCTAACGACAGTATTCGAAAGGACGGCTTACAAGCGTTACTTCAACAAGCGATTGATGCTGAGCATTTAGATAATCTAAGCGTTCCGGGAGTGAGCCGCGACCGTTTGCCTGTATTTGCTGGGGGGCTATCTATACTAATTGCCTTATTTGACCTGTTCGATATTCAGGAGATGTCAGTGTCGGACATCGCTTTGCGAGAAGGGGTTTTGTATGATTTGGTCGGTCGCTCGTCGGCCGAAGATATCCGAGACGTAAGTGTGACGGCGATGCTAAGTCGCTGGGCGGTGGACACCGCTCATGGTGACAACGTTAAAAATACCGCGATGAACCTTTATAAGCAGGTAGCGGGCGATTGGGATATCCGCGACGACTTGTTTGAAAATACGCTCGAATGGTCAGCTCAATTGCACGAAGTTGGTCTGCAGATTAGTCATGACGGTTATCATAAGCATGGCGCCTATATGATCGAAAATGCTGATATGGCTGGTTTTGCCAAACGAGATCAAATCTTGCTTGCCGCGCTTATTATTGGGCATCGGCGTAAATTTCCAATCGGAGTGTTCGAATCTTTACCCTCCATTTTGGTTACTCCAGCGAAGCGAATCGCGGTGTTGCTGAGGATTGCGGCACTATTGCATCGAGGGCGCAGTTCGAGCTTATCGACCACGGTTAATGTGAGCGCCGATGGGCAACGAATTGAACTAAAATTTGATTTAGGCTGGCTAGAAAATCACCCTCTAACTAAAGCCGATTTAAAACAAGAGCAAGCTTGGTTAAAAACCATTGGGATTAAGCTTGGCTTTAAATAGCCCCGTTATATATAGCGCTCAGTTGTTCTTCGGGCTATTTGCCTATAAAAACTAGGCTGCTAATACTTGTCCGAGTGTTTCTCTAATAAGCTCTGTTGAGCGTTTAATGGTGCGCTTTCAGGGTCAGCCAGCGCTTGGATGTAGCTGCCGTTAGCCTGCATTAGCCAGACATTGGTGTTGTCGCCTAAATAGGTTTCTAAGTTCTGAAGAATGTCAGCTTTGATAGCCAAGTCGAGTATCGGTGTGCATTGCTCAATGCGGTTGCGCAAGTTGCGCGGCATTAAGTCAGCGCTGGATAGGAATAGCTCACTTTCTTGCTCGCCGTTTTCAAAATAGAACACGCGCGCGTGTTCTAAAAAACGTCCCACAACAGAACGAACACTTATGTTTTCAGATAAGCCTTCAACGCCTGGGCGTAAGCAACAAATGCCACGAACGATTAATTCAATTTGCACTCCCGCCTGAGAAGCCTCATACAAGCTATTAATGATCGCAGGGCTTGATAGGCCGTTAACCTTGGCTAAGATCTTTGCCGGCATGCCTGCTTTAGCGTTTTCGATCTCACCTTTGACTTTGTCGACAAACATATCGCTGATGCCATAAGGCGATTGAAATAGGTGATTCAGCTCAGGGTTTGGACCTTGCGTTGTCAGCTGCATAAATATTTCATGCACGTCTTGAGTGATCTCGCGATTATTGGTTAGCAAGCCGTAGTCGGTGTAAACGCGTGTATTCGCCTGATGGTAATTCCCTGTACCAAGATGAACGTATCGACGAAGGCGTTTGGCTTCTCGCCGAACAATCATCAACATTTTTGCGTGTGTCTTTTTGCCGACCATACCGTAAACAACATGCGCGCCTGCGCTCTGCAGAGTTTGCGCGGTCGATAAATTGTTTTCTTCGTCAAAGCGCGCCATCAGTTCAACGACAACCGTCACTTCTTTACCCGCTCGAGCGGCGTTGGCAAGATGCTCAACCATTACCGAATCCGAGCCAGTTCGGTAAAGTGTTTGTTTAATTACCAACACATCGGGGTCGCTAGCCGCCTGTCTTAAAAAGTCGACCACCGGCGCGAATGACTGAAACGGGTGGTGCAGTAAGATATCGCCATTGCCAATCTCTTCAAACAAGTTGCTTTGATGGCCAAGATTGTCAGGCGTAGAGGGCGTGAATACAGGGTATTTTATCTGCGGACGGTTAACCATGTCTGGCAAGTTGATTAAGCGATTCAGATTCACCGGGCCATTAACTGGGTATATGTATTGGTCGTGAATTTGAAAACGATCTTGCAGAAACTTCAAAATACGTTTTGGGCAGTTTTCTGATACCTCTAGACGGATTGCTTCGCCATAAAGGCGCGACGGCAACTCGCCTTCGAGTGTGCGAGCTAGGTCTTCAACCTCTTCTAAGTCGACATATAAGTCACTATTGCGTGTGATCCTAAATTGATAACAACCAAGCACTTTCACATTCGAAAATAGCCGCTTGATATTGGCGTGAATAATAGAAGACAAAAATACGTATTCGTATTCGCTGCTGCATAACTCGTCGGGCAGGCGGATGAATCGGGGTAGGGCGCGCGGCGCGGGCACGATTGCGATGTTGTGTTTATCATCTCGGTCGGGGTCGTGCAGATCGACAACAATACTCAGGCCTTTGTTGATGGTTAACGGAAACGGGTGCGCAGGGTCTAACCGTATCGGTGTCAGTATCGGCAACACTTCACGTTTGAAGTAAGTCTTAAGCCACTTGCTTTGTTCTTCTGTCCACTCGTCACGTTTTAGAAATCTAATGCCGTAGTCCGCCATTTGCGGTAATACACTGTCGTTCAATGTTCGGTACTGAAGCTCAACTAAGGCATGAGCTCTGGCGCTAATTTCTTCGAGCGCTAACTGCGGCGATAGACCATCGAAACTCTCGCCTGAAACTGCGCTATCTGCCTTAGCCTTTAGGCCAGATACGCGAATTTCAAAAAATTCATCCATGTTTGAGCTGAAAATACACAGAAATTTTAAGCGCTCTAGTAGAGGCGTTTCTGGATTGACGGCCATGCTCAATACGCGCTCGTTAAAGCTAAGTAAGCTGAGTTCAACGTGTAAAAAACTAGGTTGTTCGAGAGGGGTAGGCGTGGTCATCCGTATCTATAATTTCTTAGAAGTTTGTGTGAATTGGAAATAGTCATAGCGTCGCATCGAGTGTGACAGTCCAGTGTGACAACTGTGCGATTAGTGTAGCAATGGTTTCTCCGCCGAAATATTAACGCTTAATCAGCCAAATACCGTATTATATGCGATCGGCTGTGTAAATATTTTTACGTCGTCGATTTATATAAAATTAGAGATCCAGAGTTATAAAGAATAAGGCTATCGGCAAAGTAGCAAAGACCTCACTCATCGTCAATTTAGACAAGGGTGCAGCCGAGCACTTACGCCGATAGCTAAATGAGATGCGCAGGAGCGCAAAGAAGAAGTATGAAACAAACTGATGACCTGCGGATAGCCGCGACCAAAGAGCTAATTTCTCCTGTACAAATTCACGAGCAATTTCCGTTAACAGAAGTGGCCGCTGCGACCACAGCAAAGGCGCGTGATGAAATACAATCGGTTATGGCGGGTTCAGACGATCGACTGGTAGTTGTTGTCGGGCCGTGCTCGATTCATGATCCGAAATCTGCGCTTGAATATGCACAACGTCTAGCGTCGTTAAAGCAAGAGCTGCATCAAGACTTGGTCATTGTAATGAGAGTCTATTTTGAAAAACCCAGAACAACGGTCGGTTGGAAAGGTTTGATCAACGACCCAGACTTAGATAATACCTTCAGTGTTAATAAAGGTATCGGTATTGCGCGAGATTTGTTGATGTCTATTAATAATATGGGTGTGCCAGCAGGATGTGAGTATCTCGATTTGATTACTCCTCAATACACGGGTGATATTGTTTCTTGGGGTGCAATCGGTGCGCGAACCACTGAAAGCCAATGCCATAGAGAGCTTGCTTCTGGT
>CAKZRZ010000155.1 GCA_937918955.1 uncultured Arenicella sp. | reverse complement strand
TGAGATACCCGCCGTGTTGATCGACGTTCAACGAACTGGCCCGTCAACCGGCATGCCAACACGAACTCAGCAATCCGATATTTTAATTTCGGCTTATGCCTCGCATGGCGACACCAAACAAGTTTTATTATTCCCAGCTACTCCAAAAGAATGCTTCGAGCTGACTGCCGATGCCTTTGATATTGCTGATCGCTTACAGACACCCGTAATCATGCTAACCGACCTAGATCTCGGCATGAACGAGCATATCTGTGACGATTTAGAATGGGATGAGAGCCGCAGCTATGATCGAGGCAAGGTCATGTCGGCTGAAGACCTTGTCAATGCAAAAGAGCGCTGGGGTAGATACCTAGACGTAGACGGCGACGGCATTCCTTATCGCACAATCCCAGGTACGCATGCCGAAAAAGGCGCTTACTTCACGCGCGGAACGTCACGCGACGAATACGCAGCCTACACCGAGAATGGTGACGCATATCAACGCAACCTCGAACGTTTAGAAGTGAAATGGGCGACCGCGCCTCAACACCTACCTAAACCTGTGATCACAGAGCGAAATAATGCAAAGAAGATCGGCATCATTCATTTTGGTACCAGTTTAGAAGCAACGCGTGAGGCAATTGATGAGCTCAGCAATGAAGGGCATGAGATCAATGATTTACGTGTTCTAGCCTTCCCTTTCAATGATCAAGTAGACGATTTTATTGAGCAACACGAGACTGTGTTCGTAGTCGAGCAAAATCGTGATGCCCAACTTAAAACCCTCTTGGTTAATGAGTTAGAGATCGCACCGAAGAGCTTGAGATCGGTATTGCATTTCAATGGCGACCCAATCAGCGCACGAAAAATCGTTGCCGAAATAAAAGCAGTTTTAGATAACACTAGCGCGTCATCGAACGTGGCTTAGGTAGTTAATATCCGCTAGAGTTAAAGAGAGTTATTATGAGTTTTTACAAACCAAATTTTCGCCACCCTGCTGCACCAACTAATGAATTAGGCCTAACCGCCAAAGCATATGAAGGTGGCATTTCCACTCTCTGCGCTGGTTGCGGTCACGACTCAATCAGCGCAGCCATCATTCAAGCGGTGTGGGGTTTAAACATCGAGCCGCATCGCGTCGCCAAGATGTCGGGTATCGGCTGTTCTTCAAAATCGCCAAATTACTTTTTAAGCAAAGCCCACGGTTTTAATTCGGTGCACGGCCGTATGCCTTCGGTTACTACCGGTGCCAATGTTGCCAATCGCGATTTGATGTACATCGGCGTATCTGGAGACGGTGATACAGCGTCTATCGGCATGGGCCAATTCGCTCATGTGATCCGCCGTAATTTGAACATGATGTACGTAGTAGAAAACAATGGCTGCTACGGTTTAACCAAAGGCCAAGATTCAGCGACCGCGGACCAAGGCTCAAAAAGTAAAAAAGGCCGAATTAATCCATTTGAAGCCATCGACTTAGTAGCGCTCGCTCTGGACTTAGGCGCGACCTTCGTTGCTAGGAGCTTCTCAGGCGACAAAGAACAATTAGTGCCATTAATGAAAGCTGCGATGGCGCATAAAGGCTTCGCTATCATCGACGTTGTCTCCCCATGTGTGACATTTAATAACCACGCTGGATCAACCAAAAGCTACGACCATACTCGCGAGCATGTTCAAGCGGGCTCAGTTGTCGACTTTGTGCCGATGGCGCAAGAGATCACGCTTGAACAAATCAAAGGCTCAACTCAAAACGTCAGTTTGCATAATGGCGACTCAGTTCGTTTGAGCAAGCTGAGCGACAACTACGACCCAACCGATCGTCACAATGCAATTCACACCTTGCTAGAGCATAAAGCTCAAGACAAGCTGATGACCGGTTTGATTTATTTAGAGCCTGATTCTGAAAATTTTCACGAAACTCTCAACGTTCCCGACCAACCCTTAAATGAGTTGAAGGAAGATGTGTTATGCCCCGGCGTTTCGGCTTTAAAGTCAATCAATGACGGCTTGAGATAGCGTTTATTGATTCAGCTGACAATTTGAAGGAGCTTTTTTATGGCACTCAAATCGTAAGCCGGTGATCATACTCCCCTACTATGATTCGATTTCTTGCTAAAGCGAGAAATCGAATCAAGCGAGACCTCGCTATTTTCATAGCAACCTTCTATAGCAAATCTGCGGCTTTCCGGCATTTCCTTCAAAAGAACCTCTCTTAGAATACACTCCTTCGCTACGCTACTTGATAGGCTGCCTAGCAACTCAAACGCTAAAACATAAACAAGCGTAAAAAGCCAAAACTCCGCTTAACTCCACCCTATTATTGTTATAGTATTACACACCTTTTGAGAAGTACCACCGATCTACTGCAATGCTAAATTCAAACACTTTAGACAAATTCGCTATCCTGTTGTCAGGAGCGTGCTTGCTGCATTGCTTGATCACCCCAATTCTCGTTACAGCATTGCCAATAGTATCGTCGTCTACAATGGTTGAAGACCTTCTATTTCACCAATTGATGCTCTGGGCAGTGCTTCCAACCAGCTTCATTG
>CAKZRZ010000154.1 GCA_937918955.1 uncultured Arenicella sp. | reverse complement strand
GGTGTGAACGCCTTTAAAGATGATTTAAATAGCTATATTAAGCAACAAACTGAAAAGCGCGCCCAAGAGATCGAAGAGTCTTTTGACAATTAAGACCGCATGTCGGTATGGGTATATGACTCGGGGCTACCTTGCAAAGCCAAACGACGCTAAAATTGAGCTCCGAGCAATAATTGGTTTTGTTGAGATTTCTTACCGCGAGATCAACTATAATTCGGTCTTCTAACTACGCACGTCGACTCGGGTTATTGAATGCTAGCTTTTTTCAGAACCACCAGCCTCCTAGAAGGCCTTTCTTACCTTGCAATTTTGAGTGTTACCCTCGGTTTGATTAGCCGGGAAATGGTTTACACACTTGGTATAGCTCATGGTGCATTATTTATGGTGTATTTTTTTGCGTCACTGATCGTCTCGCATAAACAAGGATGGACTGTAGTGACGTGGTTGCTTGTCTTTCTTGCTTCGATTATTCCATTCGCGTTTATCTTGGTCGATCGGTTTATTCACAAGCAGATGAGTTTATCGAAAAGTACACTGGAGGTTGGTAGTAGCTAATTTGTCTTAACTGAAAGCGTGTAATTACCAATCTTGACAAGAGACTGGTGCTTTAATGCCCAATGTGCTTTTGAGTTTGGTTTAACTGCAGCTCCAGATTTACCTAGTGCCTCTGGTTTGCCTACTGCCTCTGGTTTGCTAAGCGAATTTTGCGTTTCGACAATGAAATTATTGGCGTTTCGGCTTTAGAGCGGCTTTCGTTTACGCTCATATTCGCGTGATTATCATTTGTTTCGTCTGCATTGATAAGCAAGGACTCAGGCATGCTGACTTTATGCCCGTAATGTTGAGAAATGAGCCAGGCTATTTCTTCTAGAAGCTCGATGTCTAGCAGATCATCTTCTTTGTTGCCCTTTAGGTTAAAACTTGTTTCGCCCAGCACATCGAGTGCAATATTAACGTCAAAACGCGCATTTAGGTGATAGCAATGGCAGCGCTTGTAGCTCTGATGGATCAGCGTACGCAAGAACTCCCTATGGTCACTGTCGGCTTGCAAGAACTGCTTAATTGACTCGGCTCGCGTATTTATTTTGATGCGCGAATTCCCAAGTTCATTCGCTATCGTTTGCCAAAACTCGCTAAAGCTCAGAAAATCTCGGTTTTGCACTTTAATCTTGACTGAATCCTTACTCATTTGGCCTTCTTTACACCCTCTTCAACATGATAGAATCGCTCGGCTACGCGTTATGCGTTGAGCTAATTATTTAATTGATCGCAAGTTATGGATCAATTTTGATCGAAATTTAACGGTACCGCCTCGCACAAGATGTGTCAAACATCTCTATGCAGCGATGCCACCAAACAAGTTTTAGAGACGTTTTAGAGAACCACATGAGTAATCAATCTGCCGCAGATAACCCGCGACTGTTTAACGTAGCCATTGTTGGCGCCACTGGCGCTGTGGGCGAAACATTATTAGACGTGCTTGATGAGCGCGACTTTCCAGTGGGTAATTTGTACCTATTGGCCAGCGAGCGCTCAGCGGGAACCACCAAAAAATTCAAGGGTAAAACTGTTCGCGTTCAAAACTTAGCGGACTTCGACTTCTCATTGGCCGAAATTGGCTTGTTCTCGGCAGGCGGTTCAATCTCGGCCGAATATGCTCCCAAGGCGGCCGCAGCTGGCTGTATTGTGGTGGATAATACATCTCACTTCCGTTACGACGACGACAAGCCATTGGTTGTGCCTGAAGTTAATGCAGACGCCATCGCGCAATATAAAGATACCAACATTATCGCCAATCCAAATTGTTCAACCATTCAAATGTTGGTAGCGCTCAAGCCGATACATGATGCGGTTGGCATTGAGCGAATTAATGTTTGTACTTATCAAGCCGTCTCTGGAACAGGAAAGGATGCTATGGAAGAGTTGGCAAGCCAAACTGCGAACTTGTTGAACGCCAAAAAAGTAGAATCTAAGGTTTACCCAAAGCAAATAGCCTTTAATGCTTTGCCGCAGATTGATGTGTTTTTGGAAAATGGCTACACCAAAGAAGAAATGAAGATGGTTTGGGAGACAAACAAGATCATGGGTGACGACAGTATCGTAGTTAACCCAACAGCCGTCAGAATACCGGTATTTTTTGGTCACTCGGAAGCCTGCCACATTGAGACTAAAGAGAAAATCACAGCCGAACAGGTCACTGTTTTATTAGAAGCTGCACCGGGTGTAGAAGTAATCGACACCCGTGAAGATGGTGGCTATCCAACCGCGGTGAGCGAAGGCGCTGGTAGCGACAAAGTATACGTTGGACGTATTCGCGATGATATTTCTCATGAGCGTGGCATTAATCTTTGGGTAGTCTCCGATAATGTCCGTAAGGGCGCAGCGACAAATAGTGTTCAAATAGCTGAATGCTTAGTTAAGGATTATCTGTAGTTGATTGCGGTCAATCGCTCGACTGACTGAAATATTGGCAAGCGAGTTTAGCCCAAATGTGGTTCGACTCGCTTTGCATCTTTGAGCACTATGTTTGAGCACTATGAGCTGCCTAATCGTGCTTTAAGGCTAATCAGCTTTAACTGAGATTCTTCTAGTGATTTGCTTAAAAGTGATGTAAGTTGTTACAATACGTTGCTAACTACCTAAAACTTATAAAAAAAATCATACTTTTTGTTGTTTATACAGCCCCAAGATGTGAATTAAAAGTGCCAATTACCCGATTTAACAAGCACTTACGCCCATCGTTGTCTAAGCATCCAAAAATATCGGACTATTTCTATGGCGAACCGAAAAATGACTCTATCTAAAACCAAATTAGCTCAATCTGTATCTAACAGTCTGTCCACTGGGGTGAAAACCTTGAGTTTGGCGGCAGCATTATTGCTTGGTTCTCAAAATGCTGCAGCCTTAGGTCTTGGCGCTTTGCAAGTAGAGTCAAACTTGGATCAACCCCTAAGCGGCTCAATTGAGCTACGGGTAGCTGAAGGTGATGACCTTGATACCCTAACCGCCGTTATCGCCTCGAAAGAAGATTTTGAAAGCTTAGGGATTGATTACCCAAGCTACTTAAAAGATTTCAGTTTGTTATTAGATACGCTAGACGGTAATCGCCGCCTGCGTGTTACCAGTAATAACGTGATCATTAAAGAGCCGTTTATTCACTTTTTGGTGCGTGTTGAATGGTCTGGCGGAAGCTTTTTACGCGAATACACAGCTTTGATAGATCCGCCGGTATATGCAGCTGAATCACCGAGCTCAGTTGCAATTCCTCGCGAAGTGGGCACGGATCAAACCTATCAACCCGAAACCCAAGAGCCTAGCTATGAAGAGCCTGAAGTAGCGGTTGATGATATTGTTAGCGAAGAGTTGCCGGTTGAAGAGGATGAGCCCTTAATCGACGATAACTTTTATAATGATGATGTGAACGATAGCGCTACATCAGCGCAGGCCAGCACGGAGTACAGTGCTACGATTCCGACTGATGCTACTTACGGACCCGTTGAGAGTGGCGAGTCGCTGAGCCTGATTGCGCAGGATCTACAAGCGCAGTTCCCAGATTTGAGTATTTACCAAATAATGAAGGTCTTGTTCGATGAGAATGAGAGTTCATTTATTCAAGGGAACATTAATGGCCTAATTAAAGGGTCAATTTTGCGAATAGGCGACCTCGAGGCGATTCTCTCGGTGGATATCGCCCAATCAAAAGCGTTCTACACACAGCAAATCAACGATTGGAACCCTGAATATTTACAAGCTTCGACTAATGATTCGCTAAATGTTGGTCAGGATAACTATAATTTTGGCGATTCGTCTGATGATTCTGGTTTATATACAGATGATAGCTTTGGCTCCGATGACAGCTTTCAAGTAGGTGCGTCTACAGAGTCAGATGACTTTCTTTCGAGTGATCAGGGCGACAATCGTGAAGGCGAAGTCTTAGCTTTGCGTCAAGAAGTGGCGTCTCTGGAGTCATCCTTAGCCTCAAGCGAGTTAGAGAAACAAGAACTAAACGAGCGTATTTCTTTGTTAGAAGGGCGTTTGGCTGACATGAATCGTTTAGCTGAGCTAAGCGTAGAAAGTGCTGATCTGGCGAGTATTGAAGCGACGCTCGCTGACCAAAATGCAGCCGAAGACGAAGGGTTCTCAAGTGACGATAGTGATCTATCGCTCAGCGACGGCACTAGTGCGATAGATGAGTTCTTAACTGACTCGAGTGATGATCTAGGTCAAGGTGCAGATAGCTTGGCTGACGAAGCCTCCGATGCAATAGATGGCCTGATTGATGGGGCGACCGAGGATACTGGCCTAGAAGGCGCTGCTGACGCTATCGGCGAATTTGTTGATGGCGATGGCTCCGGATCAGAAGCCGAGTTGGCCGATGGTTTTGAAAGCGTCATCGAAGAAGCACAAGAAGCTAGCGACACCGCTGCCGATGCAGTTGAAGAAGCGGTTACCGCTGCTCCAGTGACTATCACGACTCCTAAATCAGAGTCGATTATCGATAAAGTTAAGTCTGCTGTTATTGATGGTGGGCTTTGGAAGGTTCTTGCCGGTATTGGTGCTTTATTAGCAGCCGGTGCGGGTTTGTTGTTTATGCGTCGACGACGTGCTGATGAAGAGTTTGAAATTAGCATGTTGTCTATCGAGAGCAATTCTCATAGCGTAGGCCATTCGGGTAGCACAGCCGCTTCGGCCTCAATGTCTATGTCGCACACGGCCTCAGTAGCCAGTGAAGAAAATGCGGCTGATAAAGAGACCTCATTCTTGACTGTTTATAGCGATAGCGACGCGGTGGTCCAAGCTGATGAAGTTGACCCAGTAGCTGAAGCCGATGTTTACATAGCCTATGGGCGAGATGAGCAAGCTGAAGAGGTGTTATTGGACGGCGTTGTTAGCCACCCAGACCGAGTCGACATCAAACAAAAATTGTTGAACTTGTACCACAAACGCCAAAACGCAGAAGGCTTCGAGCGAATCGCGGAAGAGCTTTACTCTCAGCGCGCAGCCCTCACGGGTGATGTTTGGGCGCGAGTATGTGAGATGGGTAAAGAAGTAGCCCCGGCAAATCCATTGTTTGACTTGTCTGGCGATGATCTGAATACGGCGGTAGAAGTTGATTCTGAACTTAATGTAGATGATGTACCTGCGGCGGCCGAAATTAGTGATTCTGATGAGCCTACTGACACTAAACCTGAAGAAGCAGAGTCAGTTGATCATTTAGATGAACCGCTCACGGCACAAACTGGAGAGCTTGAAGAGGCGCTTACCATTGATGATGAGTCGGAAATGGTAGTTGGTTCTTTGAATGATGACGAGTCTATTCAGTTGATTAACTTTGATGATGGTCGAAGTGAGATCAGTGAGTTGGATGACGTTGAGATTGATGCGCTTGAGCTTAGCGGTGATATTCCTAACGCGCTTGATTTGAGTACAGCTCAAACTAAGGAAGAGAATGAAGAAGCCGCTGCGTCAGATGACGATGATGCGTTAGAATTCGATTTTGACCAAGCTGTAGCGGCCGACGAAGATGTCGCAGAAAAAGATGATGGCGACATAGAAAAGTCTGTAAGCGAAGTTGCTGAAGTAAGTGATTTAGAAATTGACGCTGACTATGACGAAGCAAGAACGCAATACGAGCTAGCGAAAGTGTTTGTTGATTTGGGTGATGAAGATGGTGCGCGTAAAATTCTTGATGAATTAGTTGGCTCAGACCAGACCAGCGAAGATGTTCGAGCTGACTCGCAGGCCTTGCTTGATTCAATTAGCTAAGCACAGAGAAAACTCTGATGCCTGCTCATTGTTGAGTTACGGTGCCGATTGAACACGAAAAAGCCCATTCTCTTTTTGAGTTTGGGCTTTTTTGGTGAGTTTTTCTCATTCAATGTAAGCTTGAAAGATTAGCTGGTATGCAATTCATTCAGATTCTATATAGATGACTTTAATGTGCCAGCTAAAATAGCGTCTTGGTATCCAATTTCGCTAGCACACCACGTATACTCCAAGTCTTTACAGCAATAGAATATTTCAGCCCTTTTTAGATTCATGAGCGCCTTTGAATGAGATACGCAGCACGCGTCGAGTACGACGGTAGTAAATTTAGCGGATGGCAAGCGCAGAAGCACGATGTTCGAACGGTTCAAGAGGTGGTTGAGGCAGCTCTTTCGAAGGTTGCAAACCATGAAACCCCAATCATCACAGCCGGGCGAACAGATCGAAGTGTTCACGCAACTCACCAAATTATTCATTTTGACTCAGATTCTGATCGCTCGAACTTTGCATGGTGTCGTGGAACTAACCGATTTTTAGATCACGATGTGAGAATAAAATGGGTTGAACCTGTGAGTGATGAGTTTCACGCGCGCTTTGCTGCCTTGTCTCGCTCTTATCGTTTCATTATCCATAATGCTCCCATTAAGAGTGCGATCTACCGAAATTACACGAGTCACGAGCACGAATCTCTCAATCCTACGCTAATGGCTGAGGCTGCCAAGATATTACTTGGAACGCATGATTTCAGCTCGTTTCGGGCCGCAGGCTGTCAAGCGCATTCTCCTGTACGTACAATGCAAGTATTGGAGCTAAACCACAATAAAGAGTGGGTTTGGATAGACCTTAAAGCAAATGCTTTTTTGCAGCACATGGTAAGAAACATTGCAGGTTGCCTTATTGAAGTGGGCTCCGGTAAGCGTTCGAAGCAGTGGCTTGGTAATGTTCTTGAGGCTAAAGACCGCACCAAAGCTGGCATTACCGCGCCACCTCATGGCCTTTACCTAACTGGCGTGGAGTATCCAGAAGAGTTCAGTTTACCATCGAGCGCGCAAAATATTTCCTTTTGGGGCAGCTAATGCTTAGACTGCAACTTAATAACCCATAACACCAATTTGCGTGTTCAGCGAAGCGGTATTGATATTCTAATGCAGCAAAACACAAACACGAGCAATACTAATACTGCAAGTATCGGAATGCCCGAACAGCGGGTGCGTCGAACGCGCATCAAAGTGTGTGGTATGACGCGTGTCGATGATGTTCAACACGCGGTGACTCGAGGAGTAGATGCTATCGGTATGATTTTGCACGCGAATAGCCCACGCACCATAAGCCTTGATCAAGCTGCCTTAATACGCCAAGCCGTACCAGCGTTTGTTAGTTTGGTCGGTGTGTTTGTCGACGCTGATCGCAGGTTTGTTGAACAAGCGATAGATCAAGCTGGGATTGATTTGGTTCAGCTGCATGGTGACGAAACAGAACAGCAAGGTCAGGATTTGAGCAGGCCGTATATAAAGGCTATTCGGGCAAAATCCGCTGAACAAGTTAACCATGACTGCAGTCTGTTTCCTTCAGCTCAAGCGATTCTATTAGACCCTTATGTTGCCGGACAACATGGTGGTACTGGCCAAGAATTGTCTTTAGATCTATGGCCCAAAGAGCGTTCGAGTAACAATGGAGGTCAATCTTTAATTCTTGCTGGCGGCTTGTCTCCTGAAAATGTGGCCGACCGAATTACTGCGCTTGCACCTTATGCCGTTGATATGAATAGTGGTTTAGAGCGATCGCCCGGAGTTAAAGATAGAGCATTGGTAGAGCTGGCTATTAACGAAGTTCAGCGCGCTGACAGCAATGGGTGAATTGGATATGACTATTGGCGTAGGGCCTCAACATGATCGAAGCATCGATCAATGGATAGACTATATTCAAACCTTACATCAGCGAGAAATCGACTTGTCGCTTGAACGAGTGCGCAGTGTCTACAAGCGAATGTACCCTCATGGCTTGTCATTCAAGGTCGTTAATATCGCTGGAACTAATGGCAAAGGTAGTACTGCTGAGTTGATGGCATCAATATATCGTGAAGCGGGCTTTACGGTAGGCAAGTTTACATCTCCTCATCTAGTAGAGTTTAATGAACGTTTTAATCTCAATGGACAATCGGTTAGTGATCAGCCACTTCTAGACGCTTTCGATTGCGTAGAGACGCACCGTCAAGACACCCCAATTACGTTTTTCGAATACGGCACCTTGCTCGCGATTGAGTTATTTGCCAAGGCTAACGTAGACATCGCCGTCATGGAGATTGGGCTTGGTGGTAGGCTTGATTCGGTAAATATACTCGACCCCGATGCGGCGATTGTTACTA
Source organism: uncultured Arenicella sp. (assembly GCA_937918955.1). Classification (GTDB taxonomy): domain Bacteria; phylum Pseudomonadota; class Gammaproteobacteria; order Arenicellales; family Arenicellaceae; genus Arenicella. Next base: position 19,686 of record CAKZRZ010000154.1, on the reverse strand, counting down.
GCATTTCAATTGATCACACCGCTTGGCTTGGTAATACTATTGAGCAAATCGCGTATGAGAAGGTCGGGATTGCTAGGCCCGATACACCCTTAGTAATCGGCCTGATAAACGCGCCACTGACTATGCTGGATTACGTCAAAGAAATTGGCGCAGAGTTAAGTCAAGTAGGCCAAAATTTTAGTTATGCCAGATCCAAGGTGTCGGAAACTTGGGACTGGATTGGCTCACGGCAAACGCTCAAAGAATTGCCTTTGCCGTACCAACAAGATGGGGTTCAATTGAGTAATTGCTCGCTGGCTTTGCAAGTCATTGATTTACTTGATCAATATTTGCCAGTCAGTGCGGCGCAAGCGCATTCTGGGATAGCCAAGGCGAGGATCGAGGGGCGTTGCCAAGTTATCTCACGTGAGCCTTTGATTGTTTTGGATGTGTCGCATAACGAAACTTCTGTTTCACGACTGGCAGAGTTTATTAGTTCGGAAATAGGGCAGCGTACGGCTAAGGTCGTCGCGGTATGTGGAATGCTCAAAGATAAAGAAATCTCGGTCAGTCTCGGACAAATCGCAGATCACGTTGATTCTTGGTATCTTACCAGTATTGACAATGATCGTGGCGCGAGCAGTGACGAAATCGCCGAGCATGTCCGTTCTGTGTCGAATAAACCGCAATTTAGCTATCAAAAGGTTGAGCTAGCTTACGAAGCCGCTGTAAAGACATTAACAGCTGATGACTGTCTTGTGGTTTTTGGGTCGTTCCATATTGTTGGTGATATACTTGCGCATGTCAGAAAGCCAGCATAGAGATTGTTCCGCAGGGTATTCGACTATCGCATTCAAGCCAATGTCGGCCGAGAGAGAAAGCGCGTTTAAAGCGGGCTTAAAAAAGTATTTAAAGAAGCCAAATTATGTCTAGTAAATCAAACTCTGAAAGCGTTTCTTCCGCTGAATTTGATCTAAAGCACCGAGTTACAGGTGCGGCCGTGTTACTGTTTTTAGGAGCATTGGTTTTACCGTGGCTCTTAGGCCCACCGAGTGAGGCCAGCAAGGTCGATGTTACCTCTGAGGCTTCAACGGTTTCTGAAATTGAGCCGGCTGAGATAATCAATAGCGACGCCCAGCTGTCAGGCAGCTCGGTTGACGATGTCGAAGAGACGGTCTATATCTCAAAAATCACCCCGCTTGATGCAAAAGGTAATAGCAAGCTTCAGGAAGCAGCAGATCGAGCGGCAGACTCCACAAGCCAACGATCTAACGTTGAGACTACACCCGAGGCTTCGCCAGATGAAGAGAACTCGGCGCTATTAGCGATTGCCAACGAGGAGCAGAAAAAGCTTGATCAACAAAAGCAGCTTGAGCTTGATCAACAAAGGCAGCTTGAGCTTGAACAAGAAAAACGCAATCAAGAAGAACTCGATAACAAAGCGGCTGAAGAAGCTGTTGAGAAAAGTGCTGTCGCCGATGCTAATGAAACACCGCTAAGCACAGCGGAGCAGACTCGAGTTCAGCAAGAAAGGGAGCTACAAGCAGCCTTGGCGGCAGAGACAGAGTCTCTTAATGCCCGAGCCAACAAAGTTGATGTAGGCTGGGTTGTTCAAGTTGGCTTGTTCACCGAAAAAAGCCGTGCTATTGCTCTGATCAGCGAGCTTAAAAGGAAAGGCTTCGACGCATCTAGTAGTGTGGTAGATACAAACCGAGGTAAGAATACCGGCACGCGCGTATGGTTAGGGCCATTTGCAAAACGAGTGTCGGCAATCAACGAGCAGAAACGTTTAAAATCGAAGGCTGCTAAAGATGGCTTTATTCGTGTATACCCTTAGCAGTTTGTGTATGCGCGTATCAATATCTATTAAGCAAAAATTGAATTAATGGTGGGATACTAAATGGTAGGATTTGATTGGTTCATCGTAGTGGTTTTACTAGCATCGACGTTGGTTGGTTTTATACGTGGTTTTATAGAAGAAGCCTTATCTCTAACCGGTTGGATAGTCGCGTTTTGGTTAGGCCGTACATATTTTATTGAGGCTGGTGCGCTAATTCATCAATATTTAAGTATTCCTGCTCCGCTATTTCGTGCTGCGGCAGGTTTTGGATTGATTTTTCTTTTGAGTTTGATCACGTTTGGTTTGTTGAATTGGTTGATTGTGAAGATATTTGTACCTGGTAGAGCAAATATCGGAGATCGGTTCTTGGGAGGGGGGTTTGGTGCTATCCGTGGAGCCGTAATAATAGCGGCCTTTTTGATTTTCTTTAAAGGCTTCGCTATGGATAAATCTGATTGGTGGCAAAACTCCATATTCATCTCTAAATTTGAACCATTAACGAAAATTGTTGAAGAGATGATTCCAGATGATTTTGGCTTGTTGCCCGAAGAGCCAGCTGCAAGCGAAGACTCAGCGAGCGATCAGCAGGACTCTATCTAGCTTTTCAAATGTTATCTTCATGCTAAGCAAGAGTATTTATCAAGCCAGCCAATCGAAGTAGTAAATTTGATGAATCGTTTATTAGTTTTCTTCTTCACATTAAACCCATGGTGTAAAAAATCATGTATCATCCCGTTGCCGAACATTGAGTCAAATGTTGTCTGAAAATTGGTTTTTCGAACCTACGTCTTGGTGTTTTGCTCCGATTATTAGCCCCAGACCTTCTCGAACGAGATTGAGCGAATATTATGTGCGGTGTGTTAGGTATTGTTGGTAAATCGTCTGTCAGTACAAGTTTGTATGATGGATTGACCGTTCTTCAGCATCGAGGTCAAGACGCCGCGGGGATTTTAACCTGCGACGAAAATGACTTTGTTAATCTGCGAAAAGATAATGGCCTAGTTAAAGATGTGTTCTTTACGCGCCACATGCAGCGGCTCACCGGTAATGTCGGTATTGCGCATTGTCGTTACCCAACCGCTGGCTCAAGTTCACCAGCCGAAGCGCAGCCATTTTATGTAAATTCGCCGTTTGGGATAGCCCTAGCGCACAATGGCAATCTTACTAATGCTAATCGCCTAAGAGCTCGAATTTTTAAAGATGATTTACGTCACGTCAATACCACATCTGATTCTGAAATCTTACTCAATGTATTTGCGCATGAAATCTATAACTCTCTAGGAAGCGATACCTACACGCTGACACATGAACATATCTTTTCAGCGGTAGAGGGAGTATTTAAGCGCTGCCGAGGTGGTTACGCGGTGGTTTCCTATATTATGGGCATCGGCATTGTCGCCTTTCGCGATAAAAATGGAATACGCCCATTGATTTACGGTTACCGTGATACTGATCAAGGGCGTGAGTATATGGTCGCTTCAGAAAGTGTTGCGCTCGACAGCCAAGGTTTCACTGTGTTGGCAGATGTAAAGCCCGGCGAAGCCATAATTTTGCCGCTCGACGGCGACATTGAAACGCACCAGTGTGTTGATGACGCGAGCTATGCTCCATGTATATTCGAGCAGGTTTATTTAGCACGCCCAGATTCAATGATCGATGGTATATCGGTTTATCGCACGCGTATGCGCATGGGCGAAAAATTGGCAAAGAAAATCGCCCGAGAGTGGGCTGATCATGACATTGACGTGGTCATTCCGATTCCCGATACCAGTCGGACATCAGCATTAGAAATGTCACAAGTTCTCGGCGTTCGTTACCGAGAAGGTTTTATTAAAAATCGCTATATCGGCCGAACTTTCATTATGCCGGGCCAAGAGCAGCGCAAAAAATCGGTGCGTCAAAAGCTAAATGCGATTGAATTGGAGTTCAGAGACAAGAATGTAATGTTGGTCGACGACTCAATTGTGCGTGGCACTACCTCAAAGCAAATCGTGCAAATGGCACGCGATGCTGGCGCAAAGAATGTTTATTTTGCTTCGGCCGCTCCGCCCGTGCGCTACCCAAATGTATACGGGATTGATATGCCTGCCGCGTCCGAGTTAATTGCCAACAATAGAACGGTTGAGCAAATTCAAGAGGCAATTGGAGCAGATCGATTGTTCTATCAAGATCTAAATGACTTGATTGACGCCGCTTCTGAGGGTAACCCGCAGATCACCACATTTGATACATCGTGCTTTAGTCAAAAATACATTACTGGTGATGTTGACGAACAGTATTTTGCCGACTTGGAAACAGCTCGCAGCGATGGTGCTAAACGTGAGCAAGAATTTAAACCATCAGAATTACGCGACGTTAGCCAAATATCAAACTAACCGTGCACCAAGTAAAATGGTTGACGCGATGTTTGTTAGTTATGTGTTAGAGCACTAAGAGAATCATGAAAAAGAAAATGTCTGACTATCGATCTGCTACTCGGGCTGTTAGAGCCGGGCAAGTGCGATCACAAGAGGCTGAGCACAGCGAGCCGATTTTTACGACGTCGAGCTTTGTTTTTGATACTGCGTCTCAAGCCGCTGCGCGATTTTCCATGGAAGAGGACGGCAATATTTATTCGAGATTCACCAATCCTACAGTTCGAGTTTTCGAACAACGTTTAGCTGCTTTAGAGGGCGCCGAAGCGGCGGTTGGCACAGGGTCGGGCATGGCTGCGATGCTGGCAACCTGCATGGCAGGGCTGAAAGCGGGAGATCATGTTGTTTCTTCGAAGTCTATTTTTGGCGCAAACCAAACATTGCTGAAAGGTTTGATGTCTAATTTTGGTGTGCAAACTACCTTTGTAAGTTTGACCAATCTCGACGAGTGGCGTGAGGCGATACAAGCTAATACCAAGATGGTGTTCTTTGAGACACCGACCAATCCGTTAATGGAAATTGGTGATATAGCGGCAATTTCTGAGATTGCTCACAGCGCCAACCCTGACATCAAGGTCGTTGTAGATAACTGTTTTTGCACACCTATCTTACAGCAACCTTTATCACTTGGTGCCGATGTTGTTTTACATTCAGCGACAAAATTTATTGATGGCCAAGGCCGCTGTGTTGGCGGTGCTGTTGTTGGAGATAATGACTTTGTTGGAGAGAAGGTTGTCAGTTTTATGAGAACCGCAGGCCCATCGCTTAGCCCCTTTAACGCTTGGGTTTTTGCCAAAGGCTTAGAAACATTGCCGGTGAGAATTAATCAAGCATGTGAAAACGCGATGCAATTAGCACAGGCTTTGCTCGAAGCTCGCAGCGTTAAAGCTGTGTATTATCCGGGCTTAGAGTCTCATCCTCAATACGATTTAGCCAAGGCTCAACAGAGCAAGGGTGGAGCCGTTGTTGCGTTTGAGCTCGATGGTGGGAAAGAGGCTGCGTGGAACATGATTGACAATACTCAATTGTTATCGATCACTGCAAACTTAGGCGATACCCGTACTACCATTACGCACCCTTATACCACTACGCATGCGCGGTGGTCGGAAGAAGATAAAGCCGAGGCTGGAATTACGCCAAACTTAGTTCGTATCGCGGTCGGGCTTGAGGACGTACGGGACGTAATCGACGATTTGAACCTGTAGATTTTTGTTTTGGCGGTTCTATTCGCGCTGCTCAAAAACTAAGCATTAAGAACGTAAGAGCTGAGGCTTTAGACTCAAGAACAAGGCATCAAGTTGGGCAGAGGAGAGCGAAAAGCAGTATTGAACGGAGTGTTCAACGAGAGTAGAGCAGTTAAAGTGGGGCGATGATTGAATCACTGCCCAACTTAGAGCCAAGGAGCGCTAAACAAACTTTTAGCTGATTACTAGAATTCCAGTAGACCGTTCAAGCTTAGAATGCCCAAGTCGGCGTTACTTGCATCAAGCTGGTACTCAAGCTCAATAACACCCAGATCGCCCACCCGGTAGCCAAGACCAATGCCGCCAGCCAAGCCAGTTTCGCTGGCACTGCTTCTGCCGTCGAAGGCGCTGTTAACTTCGATTTCAGTTGCCGATAAGCCGCCTTTTACTTTGTAATAAAGCGTTCCGGCAGAACGATATGTGAAAAATAGGTTGGCAACTTCAACATCAACATTTGCGCCGCCAAGTGAGTCGATATCATCATCACCTGAGATGTATTCAATTTCTACAGTTGACGTGCCGCCAGCGTTGCCAATAGAGCGAGCGAATTCATAGCCCAACACAATACCCGCAGCATCAACATCAACCGAGTCTGCTTGATTTAGATCAACCTTTGATATTTTCCCACCAATGATCCATTTTCCTGGAGCGCTTTTGCCAAAAAACGGCCCTCGATTATCATTAGCGTGGCTCAAGCTTGATGCCATGCCAGATAGAGCGATGATCGCAGAGAGTGCAATATTACGAAGTGGTTTGGTTTGAATGTATTTCATTGTAGGGCCTTCTTTTCGTGATTTTAAATTTGGGTTTTAAGTCGATTTATAAGACCTAGAGCAGCTGGACTGCAGTAAGCCTCTATAGCGCCCTAAAAAGAAGCGCCCTAAAAAGACTTTTAAAACATAATCTTATCGTTACTTTGTATCAAGGTATCTCAATATTGAGGAAATTTCAATGTTCGCCATACAAGAGAACCAATTTGTTGTGCCGATTAAGCTGCCGAGGGCATCAAATTATGATGGCTTCTATTGTTAACGGTGGCTACTAAAAGTGACAATCAGAGTGTAAACTCTCGCTCATGAGAATCGTTGCCAGCATTCTATTTTTCTTGCTTATATTGCTGCAAGCCAAGCTTTGGTTTGGTGGGCATGGCGTGTTCCAGCTATGGTCATTAGAGGGAACAATAAACGATGCTAGAGAGCGCAACGCCGATCTGGTGAGCCGCAATGAAACCTTACACGCCGAAGTGACCGAGCTTAAACAAGGGCGGGAGGCATTAGAAGAACGCGCGCGTAGCCAGCTTGGATTTATTAAGGACGGTGAAACCTTCTATCGAGTGATTCCCGAGCAATCCAAAAAAGCTGAAGAATAGAGTCTTTTAATCCTCAGCTCGCTATCGCTACGATGGATGATCAGCAATAGCCAATGGACGGATAGCAAAGAGGCTCATATGGCTTGGTTGGTAATCTCAATTCCAGCTTTATCAACGCGCATCACACTATTGGTTTCACCCCAATCACCCAGTACGTATCGAATTACCGTTTCGCCCTCTACCTTGTAGTGGTGTGTGTTTTGGCGATGAGTATGACCGTGAATCATCTGTGAAACACCATGCTTAGCAAATGCTTCGAGCACGGCATGCTCAGTGACGTCCATGATGCCCATGCTCACTTCAGATTTGTGTTGCGCGCTTTGCAGTCGTGCTTGTTTGGCTTGCTCGATTCTTGAGGGTACATCGAGCGATAAAAAACCGTCGCAAAACGCACGGTTTGTCATCATGGTTTGTCTGAATTGTTGATGCGCTAGATCGTCGGTGCACAAGCTATCGCCATGAAGCAATAAGGTTTTTACACCGTAAAAGTCGATAATGCTCTCGTCATCGAGAATTTTGAACCCGGTACGCTCGGTAAAACTCTGGCGTACAAGGAAGTCCCGATTTCCTGGCATAAAAAAACAGTCAGTAACTTGGCTGATTGCCTTCATTGCATCTAGAACTGGCGCCGCTCCAAGCTGTTCAGCAGCGTCATCACCAATCCAAAATTCGAATAAATCGCCAATGATGTAAAGCTGCTCGGCAAGCGGTGCTTGATCGCGCAGAAAATCGAAAAACGCCTTAGTAATGTTTGGACGCTCAGGGGTCAGATGAAGGTCTGAAATAATGTATGTATGCATGAGCAATATTGTAACCAGTTCGGTGCGTAACTTCGAGTTTTTGCTTACTTGAGGGGCTTCGTTTGGTGCTTGGTTATAGTTCGGCTGAATGTTTTACATTACACAATGTCATAAAGCCTTGTTATAGAAGGCTTTCAGGCGTGATCGCTGCTGCAACCTGCAATCAAAAAAGTGAAGAAGAGCGTTGTGTTTGAACCTTGAGCGTTTATAATTTGCCTATTGTATTAATGCCCGAATTTCGGGCCTTTTTTATCTTGGTTTAATGTCTGCCTTATTGTTAATGCAATGCAGGCTCGACTTACTCTGAGAATTAGCCATTAATGGGAGACCAACGTGCAGTTAACCGGTGCGGATATAGTTGTCAAAAGCCTCGAGAAAGAGGGCGTAGAATTCGTCTTCGGATATCCAGGTGGTGCGGCTTTGCATATCTACGATGCGTTTCATCGTCAAAATGAAGTAGAGCATATTTTGGTGCGTCATGAGCAGGGTGCCACGCATGCCGCTGATGGTTATGCGCGATCAACGGGTAAGCCTGGCGTGGTGCTTGTGACCTCGGGCCCTGGTATTACTAATGCCGTGACCGGTATTGCCACAGCGTACATGGATTCGATTCCGATGGTGGTTCTGTCTGGTCAAGTCATGAAGCCATTGATTGGTTATGATGCTTTCCAAGAAATCGACGCTGTGGGCATCAGTCGCCCTTGTGTTAAGCATAACTTCTTAATTCAAGATGTTGAGGAGATTGCAGAAACGATTAAGAAAGCCTTTCATATTGCGACGACAGGCCGGCCTGGCCCTGTATTAGTAGATATCCCAAAAGATATTACCGCGCAAGTTGCTGAATTTTTGTATCCCGAGTCTGTTGAAATGCGCTCGTATCCTGAGCCTGCAACGGCACAGCCTAGCGAAATCGTCACGGCCGTAGAAGCGATGCTTAATGCAAAGCGCCCGGTTGTGTATACCGGTGGTGGCGTTGTGTTGGCACACGCACAAGAAGGTTTGCGCGACATGGTTAAAACCTTGGGTTTTCCATGTACCAATACTCTGATGGGTTTGGGCGCTTATCCGCATGATGACCCTCAGTTTATCGGCATGTTGGGCATGCACGGTACTTACGAAGCGAATATGACGATGTTTGAGTCAGACTTAATCATCGCTTTGGGCGCGCGTTTTGACGATCGAATCACCGGTACCTTAGATAACTTCGCGCCTAATGCAAAAGTGATTCATGTCGACATTGATCCTTCTGTTATTGATAAAAACATCAAAGCGGATATTCCAATTGTTGCCGACGTTAAAGAAGTGATTAACGCGTTTAACGCTGAATTGGGTCGCCGTCGTGAGGACATTAATCCGTCGTTGATCGCTAATTGGTGGGAAAAAATTCGCGCTTGGCAGGGGCTGGATAGTTTCTGGTATGAGAAGAGTGACACAATTATTAAGCCACAGTTTGTTGTTGAGAAATTACATGAAGTTACCGGTGGCGAAGCTTACGTAACTTCTGATGTTGGGCAGCACCAAATGTTTGCTGCGCAGTTTTACGGTTTCTCAGACACGCATAAGTGGATTAACTCCGGCGGTCTCGGAACCATGGGCTTTGGTTTGCCGAGCGCGCTTGGTGTGAAAATTGCTCATCGTGATGCCGATGTCGCTTGCATCACAGGTGAAGGCAGTATTCAAATGTGTATACAAGAACTGGCTACTTGCAAGCAATACGATTTGCCCGTGAAAGTGATCAACTTGAATAATCGTTATTTAGGTATGGTGCGTCAGTGGCAAGAATTCTCGTATGAAAAACGTTATTCGAATTCTTATATGGATTCATTGCCAGACTTCGTTGCATTGGCCGAGGCCTACGGGCACGTCGGCATGCAAATTGATAAACCTGGTGATGTCGAAGGCGCGCTCAGAGAGGCGTTCGCGATGAAAGATCGCTTGGTATTCATGGATTTCATCACTGATCAGCAAGAAAACGTTTATCCAATGATTGAAAGTGGCAAAGGCCATAGTGAAATGCGCATGCGCCCCGGTAGCGCTAGCCTAGCTGAGTAGTTGAGAGTTAAGTCATTATTATGAGACACATTATTTCTGTTTTACTTGAGAATGAATCGGGCGCGTTGTCGCGCGTATCAGGTTTGTTTTCAGCCCGCGGCTACAACATTGAATCCCTAACAGTAGCGCCAACAAATGACCCAACTTTGTCGCGTATGACTATTGTCACCACCGGTGATGAACGACGAATTGACCAGATTGAGAAGCAATTGAATAAGTTAGTCGACGTTGCAGCGTTAAAAGACATCACTCGAGGTGGTCATTTGGAGCGCGAAATAGTGCTTGCTAAGGTCATCGTTACGTCAGCCCAAAAAGCTGAGCTTGAGACTATCGTAAAAGCTTTTAATGGATCGCTGATTACCGTGTCTGATACACAATGTATTGTTGAGATGAGTGGCAGCAGTGAAAAAGTCGATGAGCTTTTAAAAAGCTTAGCTTCTTTGACAATCATTGAGTTGGCAAGGTCCGGGGTAACTGGTTTGTCCTCAGATGAAAGTTCGCTTACCGCCTAAGCGATTGCTCAAGGCTTAGTCGGTGGCTCAAGGCTTAGTCGGTAAGCCTCGATTGAAAATAGGCAAACGCGTTGAGGGAAACTTCAGCGCGTTTTGACGTTTTGATGGCATCATCTCGTGCTCAAAGGCTTTGTCGGAAAACCTTGTTAGATTAGTATTTATAATCTGAGCAAACACGGGAAAATCTATCGTTAACCTTGTATAATCCTGCCATGACAAAAGAGCGCGCTAAGTTACAGTCGATTGATTCTGGTATTGATTCCATTGAGGAATCATATAAAAAACCAGCTAAGGGCTTTTACGTACTGCCAAACCTGTTCACAACGGCAGGGTTGTTTGCCGGGTTTTACGCTATTATGCAGGCTCGCTTGGGCCATTTTGAAGCCGCAGCATTAGCAATCTATGCTGCGATGGTTATGGATATCATTGACGGCCGCCTCGCTCGCCTCACCAATACTCAAACTAAGTTCGGTTCGGAATACGACAGCTTATCCGACATGGTATCGTTTGGCGTGGCACCTGCCATGGTGTTGTTCGAGTTCGCTTTGACCGATTTGGGGCGTTTTGGCAGTTTAGTGGCGTTTATCTATATCGCCTGCGCGGCTTTACGATTAGCCCGATTCAATGTCGCTTCGATCAGCGATAAGACTCATTTTATCGGTGTGCCCAGCCCTGGCGCGGCTGCTATGATTGCATCAACTGTTTGGGTGTTTGTTGATGCTGGTATTGAGCCTACTGACTATAATGTCGGTTTGGCGATACTTATGATGGCAATGGCGTTAGCGATGGTGAGTAACATTAAGTATCGCTCATTCAAAGATTTTGAGTTCAGAGATAAGATGCCCTTCGTAGGTTTGATTATTTTAGTCTTAGTGATCGCCTTCGTTTATCTAGATCCACCATCTGCTTTTCTCGCGATAGGCTCAATCTACATGATAAGCGGAGCAGTATTTTATGTTTTGGGCAAGTTCGGCAGTAAAACAGAAGTTGAAGCCGATCAGCAAATTGAAGACGTCGACGAGTTAGAGAGCGGCGAATAGACTTTGGCTCTACCCATTTAACCTTATGCGCTCAAAGCATGCCTGCTAAGCGACGAATAAAATTAGTTAGAACAGTATGAAATTTGAAGGTAGTTTAGTCGCATTAATCACGCCGATGATGCAAGACGGATCCGTTGATTATTCAGCCCTAACGCGTTTGCTTGAGTATCATGTAGACGCTGGAACGCACGGCATTGTTGCTGTTGGCACCACTGGAGAGTCGTCTACGCTCATGGTCGACGAACATCTTACAGTAATCGAGCACACCATCAAGGTGATTAATAAACGCATACCCGTAATTGCTGGAACAGGTGGTAACTCAACTCAAGAAGCGATCCATTTAACTAAGCAAGCTGAAGCTCTTGGTGCCGACGCTTCGTTGTCGGTGGTGCCATATTATAATAAGCCAACCCAAGAAGGCTTGTACCAGCATTTCAAAGCCATTGCTGATGCCGTATCGATCGCTCAAATCCTTTACAATGTTCCTGGCCGCACAGTTGCTGATATGAGTAATGAAACCATCGCTCGTTTAGCGGATATCGACAATATTGTGGGTTGTAAGGATGCAACTGGAGATTTACAGCGCGGCAAAGAACTTGTTGATGTCTGTGGCGATAAACTTTCGATTTTGTCTGGCGATGATCCGACTGCGCTCGACTACATGAAGCTAGGCGCTCGAGGTGATGTGTCCGTTACGGCTAATGTCGCGCCTAAGTTGATGAGCGATATGTGTGCCGCTGCATTGGCTGGCGACTTTGTATTGGCTGAGAGCTTTGACGAAAAATTACGGGGCTTGCACGACAAACTATTTATTGAATCAAACCCGATACCAGTTAAGTATGCGGTATCTAAAATGGGCTATACTGCGAACACATTGAGGTTGCCACTAACGGCGTTGAGCTCTGAATTAGAAGAGCAGGTCGATTCGGCAATGGTCATGGCAGCTCAAGATTAAATTTAAAATTAGATTAAGAGTCGATTGATCGGCCCAATGAAAAACAATATGACGACAGCTTTTAAAAATGCGGCATGTAATTTCGCTATGGAGAATGGCTTAATGAAACAAAGAATTACGCTATCAAAACTCGCTATTGTGCTTGGCGCTTCGGCTTTGCTAAGCGCGTGTGGAGCCGGTAAAGTTGTAAATACTCAGGATAATAGTGCTGAGTATAAAACTGCTAAATCACTACCACCGCTCAAAAAGCCTACTCCGGTAGTGGTAACTCAACGAGCTCCTGTGGGAGTTGTTGAGCAACAAGCAGAGACGGCTGTTGAGCCGGTTGCTGACGTTTCAGCTGCTGTTGAGGCCGCTCAATCAGAGGCAACTTTGAATGACGCTCCTGAAGTGGCGGTGGAGAATATAGACGACGCTGTTGAAACTATAGAAGTGGCTCAAAGTGAGCAAGCTGTGGTGTCTGCTGCTGCGGTTTCTAGTGCAAACATTGTTGACGATGGCTCGGGCCAAGCTAGATTAAAGATTGACGCTGGCTTTGAGCAGGCATGGGTTTATTTGAGCGACAATTTGAAGAAATCAGATCTCACGGTGTTCAGTCGAAACAAAGCGGCTGGCCGTTTTTCGATCGGTTGCGCAAATATTGCAGCGGCACCTACGGTCACCAAAAATGGTCGTTGGTCATTCTTCAATAGAGACAGGCAACCTCGCCTTGAGTATTGTGCACTACAGGCAGTAGAAAGAAGAGGGGCTACACTGGTGTCAGTGTTAAATCGTTCTGGCGAAGAAGTGACGGCTGAGTATAGCCGCGACGTATTCACGCGATTATTGAGCGAATAATTCAGCGCAAGTTTATCGATAACAACAGCAATATCAATTTCTAGGAGCTTCCATGGCACGCGGCCAAGAACTTTACAGCGGCAAAGCTAAATCGGTTTATACCTGTGACCGAGATGATGCCGTCATTCTACATTTTCGTAACGACACTTCCGCATTTGACGGTGAAAAAGTTGAGCAGCTAGATCGCAAGGGCATTATCAACAATAAGTTTAACGCGTTTATTATGCAGCACCTAGAAAGCCAAGGTGTGGCCACGCATTTCATCGAGCTGCTCAGTGATGATGAAGCAATGGTACGTAAGCTTGATATGTTTCCAGTAGAGTGCGTGGTGCGCAACGTGGCGTCTGGATCGATTTGTCGTCGTTTAGGTATTGAAGACGGTATAGATTTAAGCCCGCCAACCTTTGAGTTTTTCCTAAAAAATGATGCTCTTCATGATCCAATGATCAACGAATATCACATCGAATCATTCGGGTGGGCCGATGCTGAGGCGATTGATGTCATGAAGGCTCAAACATTTAAAGCCAATGCGATCCTGTCAAAGCTCTTTGCAGATGCCGGTATGATCTTGGTTGACTTCAAATTGGAGTACGGCCAGCAAGACGGTAAAATTTACCTAGGCGATGAATTTTCACCAGACGGTTGTAGAATTTGGGACGCAAAAACTCGTGAAAAACTAGACAAAGATCGTTTTAGAAAAGGCTTAGGTGGTGTGGTCGAAGCTTACGAGCAAGTTGCTCAACGCCTAGGCATTGACTTTTAAATCAAGCCAGAATATCCATAATTATCGCGCCAGATTCGTCCTTAGACAATCTGGCGTTTAGCGTTTTACCAGATAGGAATACTCATGTTGAGATTACGCGGCAGCCAAGCTTACTCAAATTTTCGTATACAAAAAATTCTTGCTGAAGTTAAGCAAGCTCTCCCTCAAGTGACTAGCATCGACACGGAGTTTCAACACTTAGTTAAGCTTCATGATCAATACCAAGCACTGGAGCCTAAGGAATTGGCTATGCTTGAACGCTTGTTAAGTTATGGCCCGAGCATGAACGAGGTTGAGCATCAAGGCCAACGGCTATTTGTGCTGCCTCGTTTTGGAACTATTTCTCCTTGGTCAACCAAGGCCAGTGATATTGTCGCTCATTGTGGTCTATCTAAGATTGCTAGAGTTGAGCGTGGTATAGGCTTCTATATTGACTCAGATTCTGCTTTAGATCAGTCTGCGCTAGACACTATCGCTCTGCTAATTCACGATCCGATGACTGAATCAGTAGTGTCTGATATCAACCAAGCACAAGGCTTATTTCGCGATGAGCTTCCCAAGCCGCTGTTCGAGGTGCCTTTATTGTCAGAGGGAAAGGGCGCGCTCGAAGCTGCCAATGCTGAGTTGGGTTTGGCGCTATCCCATGACGAGATCGATTATTTGGTTGAGCAGTATCAAATGCTCGAGAAAAACCCGACCGATGTAGAACTTATGATGTTCGCTCAGGTGAACTCCGAACATTGCCGGCATAAGATTTTTAATGCCGATTGGATTGTTGATGGCGAGTCGAAAGAGCATTCGTTGTTTCGCATGATTCGTGAAACCCATATGCAAAACAGCAAAGGTACTTTGGTTGCCTACTCGGATAATTCATCCGTTTTGGCTGGGTCGAAGGGTGAACGTTTTTTTCCGAACCCTGAAAACAAAGAATACAGTGGGCACGAAGAAAATATTCATATCCTGTGTAAAGTAGAAACGCATAATCATCCGACCGCGATCTCGCCATTCCCAGGAGCTGCAACCGGCTCTGGAGGTGAAATACGAGATGAAGGCGCAACTGGCCGAGGTTCAAAACCCAAAGCGGGTTTGAGCGGCTATTCGGTTTCTAATCTGCGTCTGCCTAATGCTCCGCAACCGTGGGAAGGCCCTGAAGCAAAGCCGGCGCGCATTGCCTCGCCATTACAAATTATGCTCGAAGGGCCTATTGGTGGCGCGGCATTCAATAACGAATTTGGTCGCCCGAACATCAGCGGTTACTTTCGTACCTATGAGCAAGCAATTGCTGATATCGATGATGTTCGCGGTTATCACAAGCCAATTATGTTGGCTGGTGGTTTAGGCAATATTCGCGAACAACACGTTGAGAAAAACATTATCCCTGACGGCTCTTACATTGTGGTGCTTGGTGGCCCAGCAATGCTGATCGGCTTAGGCGGTGGAGCGGCTTCTAGTGTGGCCTCTGGGCAGAGTTCAGAGCAGCTTGATTTTGCTTCTGTGCAGCGTGGTAATCCTGAAATGGAGCGACGATGCCAAGAAGTTATTGATTCATGTTGGGCGATGGACGATCAAAACCCGATTATTTCGATTCACGATATCGGGGCAGGCGGTTTGTGCAATGCATTGCCCGAATTGGTTGGAGATGCCGGCAAAGGGGGCAAGTTTAACCTGCGCGATGTGCTCAATGATGAGCCAGGTATGTCACCAATGCAGATCTGGTGTAACGAGGCGCAAGAGCGCTATACATTGGCTGTAGCACCTGAGCGAATTGAAGAGTTTATGGCGATTTGTGCACGTGAACGCTGTTTATATTGTGTTGTGGGCACGGCTACCGATGATCAAGTATTGGTGCTTGAAGACAGCCATTTTGATGATGGCACCGAGCGTCAGAAAACGCCGATCGATTTACCGATGGAAACTCTATTCGGCAAGCCACCGAAAATGCTTCGCGACGTAAGCTCGGTTGACCGAAATGCGCCAGAGTTAGACTTTTCTGGTATATCGGTAGAGCAAGCGGTGGAGCGTGTGCTTGCTTGCCCAACAGTTGCTGATAAAACGTTCCTAATTACTATTGGTGATCGCAGTGTTACTGGCATGATTGCTCGCGATCAAATGGTCGGCCCGTGGCAAGTCCCAGTGGCCGATGTTGCCGTGACGACATCGGCTTATACCGGCAAAACGGGTGAGGCGATGGCGATGGGGGAACGAACCCCATTAGCATCGGTTAACGCACCAGCGAGTGGTCGTATGGCCATTGGCGAGTGCTTGACCAACCTTGCTGCGGCGAATATTCGCGACCTATCTGAGGTAAAGCTTTCAGCAAACTGGATGGCCGCAGCGGGCCATGAAGGCGATGACGCTGCGCTTTACGATACGGTAAAAGCAGTAGGCATGGAATTGTGTCCAGAGCTTGGAATAGCCATTCCGGTCGGTAAAGACTCTATGTCAATGAAGAGCGTTTGGCAGGATGAAAACGGCGCTTCGCGCAGCGTAACGTCGCCGGTATCGTGCGTCATTACCGCTTTTGCGCCAGTTGATAATGTGGATTTAACGCTAACACCTGAGCTTGATACCCGCATCGACTCAGACTTGCTTCTGCTTGATTTGTCTGGCGGACAACAGCGCCTTGCGTGCTCAGTGTTGGCTCAAGTTTATAATCAAGTTGGCACGCAAACGCCCGATGTTGATGACTCGGCCTTGTTAAAAAATGGCTTTTTAGCAGTTCAAGAATTGATTAGCCAGGGCTTGCTTAAAGCCTATCACGATCGCTCAGACGGTGGCTTACTTGCAGCTGTTGTTGAGATGGCGTTTGCGAGTCGTTGCGGCTTAGAGTTAGATATTTCTTCCAACGCTGATGCATTGGCTACCTTATTTAACGAAGAGCTTGGCGTTGTCTTTCAGGTTTCAAAACAAGACCGTGTACGTTTTGACGAAATTATTAGTAAGTTTGAACTTAGCGAACATGTGCATGTGCTCGGTAAGCCAGTAAGCGGAGAACGAGTTGAGATCAGCGTAAATGGCGAGCAAGTATTAGACGCGTCGCGCGTTGCCTTGCATCGAACTTGGTCTGAAACAAGCTATCAAATGCAAAGTTTGCGTGACAACCCTGACTGTGCGCAACAAGAATATGATCGAGTATTGGATACTGCTGATACCGGCTTGTCATCGACACTCAGCTTTGATCCAAAGCAAGATATTACCGCGCCTTATATTGGCGGTAGCCGCCCGCGCGTGGCCATATTGCGAGAGCAGGGCGTTAATGGCCATATTGAGATGGGCGCAGCATTTACCCAATCAGGCTTCTCGGCAATTGATGTAACCATGACCGATATTAAGGAGCAGCGTGTTGACCTCGCGAGCTTCAAAGGCCTTGTTGCCTGTGGCGGGTTTTCTTACGGAGACGTGCTTGGTGCTGGTGAAGGCTGGGCGAAATCTATTTTGTTTAACTCTCAAGTGCGTGACGCTTTTGAAGCGTATTTCGAGCGTGAAGATGCTTTTTCATTGGGTATTTGTAATGGCTGCCAAATGATGTCGAACCTAAAAGAGATTATCCCTGGCGCGCAAGACTGGCCACATTTTGTACGTAATGCATCAGAGCAGTTTGAAGCACGTTTGGTGCAGTCGCGCGTAAGTGATGACACTCAGTCGATTTTGATGGCTGGCATGCAAGGTTCTAGCATGCCTGTGGTGGTGGCACACGGCGAAGGGCGAGCAGAATACTCGGCTAACTCGTCTCAAAGTAACTTAGCTTTGAGCTATGTTGACTATAAAGGCGTAGCAACTGAAGCGTATCCGGCCAACCCCAATGGTTCTCCGCAAGGTATTGCGGGTTTAAGTAATGACGATGGTCGCGTAACCATTATGATGCCCCACCCGGAGCGAATTTTTCGCACCTCTACTAACTCTTGGAGCGACGGTTTGTGGGGCGAATACGGGCCTTGGATGCGAATGTTTCGTAATGCGCGCGTTTGGGTCGATTAGTTTGTTCGGCGAAAAGCTGAATAGCTTTAGTGTCTGATCAGAAGACCAAAAAGGGAGCTCGCATAGCGCGGCTCCCTTTTTAATTTGGGCTTAAGTAAGGATGTGTTTGAGTCGATCTAAGTTCAGCTATCCAATTTGTTTGCGCTTACGCTAATCACATAATGAATTAGAATTCTGAGCATCTTATCGACTTGCTCTTGTACGTCATTGCCCGCGGTTGATCCTCGGCCTACTAAAACATGCTGAGATGGATCCGTAGAGCTAGTAAAGGCTTCGATTGTAACGTTTGCTGCACTAAACTCTTTCACGGTAGAAAGCGCTTTCTCAACATCGATGACTTTATCGTCTGGCGAATAGATCAACAGCTGTGGCGCAGTGATTTTTGATTTGTCGAGTGCGTCAACCTCATCTAATAGCTCGAGCATGGGCACCAATGCATCCAGAGGGTAGCGCTCAGTCCAGTATTTTGCATGAAAGTCATTGTGTGGAGAAAATTGTCTGTACTCGCCGTTCAACTTCTTAGCGAGCCATAAACCGAACGAGTTCTTCAGTAGCCAAGCTCCACTGCTCTGAATCGCGAAATTGGGTGAGATCAAAATGTTTGCATAGAGCTTTTCTGCAAATGGCTGAGCGCTTAACCAAGTAGACAGCGTCCCTCCAGTTGAGGTGCCAATTAGGAGCACTCGCTCGCCGATTTGGGTGCCGATCTCATAGGCTTCTTTAGCGTCTTGCTTCCATGCTTCGCTTGTTGCTTCGGCCATAGCGTCGTCACTACGTCCATGACCACTTAAGCGAGCGTAATATACATTTGCGCCAATCTTGTCGGCAAACTGCTCGGTCATTGGGCTCAGTTCTTTATGCGTAGCAGAAAAACCGTGCAGATATACAATCGATAACGGCGTTTTTTGAGCAACTCCGTTATGCCAATGAATGGTTTTCTCTGTGCCGTCGACAATGTCACTAAATTGCGATTCTTGGCTCTCTAAGCTTGCGGCTATACTGAGCAGTTCTGGGTTGTTACGCGGTGCATTGGGTTCGAACGCTTGTGTTTGCTCAAGGCCTTGTGCAGTGCCAGCAAATCCCGATATTAGCCCCAAACTTGCCAACAAAGAGGCGAGGCCAGACTTAAAACCGTGACGGTCGTTTGCATACTTAAGTGTTTTTTCTTGTTTCATCGTATCTATTCGTTGAGAAAGGAGTGCGATTGCATATTTTCGAGCTTAATCGTTAACTTATATCAAAGACCCGAACACAGCTCAAACACTTACAGTGGGTGGCTTAGTGACTCAGACAGCGTTGCTCTGCGGTTTTTTCTTTGATAATGTTTGATTACCCAAACCTATCTAAATAATTAAAATGAAAAATCAAAGACTTATCAGCGGTATTATTCTCGCTATTAGTATTTTAGCAGCGTCTGGGGGTCAAGCTCTTGCGCAGAGCATTGATCAAGTTCGCTGGAAAAGCACCGAGCAAGTGCGTGCCATATTAGGTGAGCCAAAAAGTGTTAGCTCGCCGGTGGGCACACATGCCACCTATGTGATGTGGCAATATGAAGGCTTTACCGTTGCATTCGCTAATGGCAAGGCTTTTCATTTATTTAGAAAAGATAGCTTAAACCGTATTCAGCTCGAAGAAAATCGCTAAGCGAGCTGTGTGCGGTATGAGGACATTGCATCTAAACTATCAATTATCCGCTGTTTGATGTGAGTCTCAAAGCGCCCGAGCCTGATCTGCCCGAGCCTGATCTAGAGTTTCGTCGTTTGTGTTACCTGCGAGCTCATCTGTAGTTTCACCTGGCGACTCATCTGTCGACTCATCTGTCGCTAGGGCGGGCCAATTGCACCGCGCTTGTTAAAGAGCGCTACTTGGTCAATAAGTTTTCTAAAACACCTTGGTAAACTAA
>CAKZRZ010000153.1 GCA_937918955.1 uncultured Arenicella sp. | reverse complement strand
AACCCAAGTGTTGCGTGATAAAATGGGGCACGTTGTCGAGTACGTTGAGCAGCTTGCGCGAGTTCGTCATGGCGACGATATTGCCTTGAGCCTTGATGCGCGCATTCAGTATCTGGCATACCGTCACTTACAAGCCGCGGTGAAAAAGCATAAGGCTACGTCGGCCTCGTTGGTGGCGCTCGACGCGAAAACTGGCGAAGTGCTGTCAATGATCAGCATGCCGGATTTCAATCCGAACGATCGCGCTGATTTAAAAAGCTCACGCTTTCGTAATCGCTCGATTACCGACTCGTATGAGCCAGGCTCTACCGTAAAGCCGATCACAATTGCGATGGCTATGGAAGCTGGCAAAGTTGACGCTGACAGTGTGATCGACGCTGAAAAAGGTTCCCTGTTTATTGGTCGTAGCCGTATTAGCGACACCAAGCCACTTGGTGAGATCACCGTCTCTGAAGTGATTCAGAAATCGAGTAATATAGGCTCGGCTAAGGTTGCAATGTTAATGAGTCCTCGCGATTTATATAACACATATCGTGAGCTAGGCTTTGGTCAAAGCAATGATTTGAAAATTCCGGGTGAGCAGCGAGGGATATTGGCGAACCGCAAAAAATGGCGTCCAATTGAAAACGCTACCATGAGTTACGGCTATGGTTTATCAGTTAATACTTTGCAACTTGCCCGTTCTTATCAAGCTTTAGCGAATGATGGTGTTCTATTGCCATTGAGTTTGCATCCAGTTGATGAAGTGCCAGAAGGCGACCGTGTGTTTTCTAAGGAAGTCACTGATAAGGTTGCTTTAATGCTCGAGGCGGCAGTAGGTGACGACGGTACCGCGCCAAAAGCGCGAGTTGATCAGTACCGAGTTGGTGGTAAAACGGGTACCGCTCATAGAGTAGTTAATGGCAAATATCAAGACGATAGCTATATGTCGCTATTTGCTGGTTTTGCGCCGATCAGTGATCCCGAAATCGTGTTAGTTGTGTCGGTCAACGATCCTAAAGGTGTCGACTACTATGGTGGTTTAGTTGCAGCGCCGGTGTTTTCCGAGGTGATGGCCGGTGCGCTTCGTCTGCGTGGCGTTGCCCCGGATGCAATGACCAAGCCTGATGAAGAACCTGAGCTCAAGCTAATGATCTCGCGCCCAGTTGCGATGCAAGATCAAGCATCGAGCTCTATCTTGGAGGGTGGTCGGTAATGCTGTTAGTCGACCTTCTAGCCAAATACAATATTGCCAGTGATTCAGCGGTTGAGCTTGCTGATATGGTGATCGATAGCCGCAAAGTTCAGGCGGGTTCGTTGTTTTGCGCCTATAAAGGTTCAGCAGCTGACGGGCGTGATTATTTATCTCAGGCACAAGATAATGGTGCTGTCGCGGCATTGTATGACCCAGAAGATTTTGTCTTGCCAGACACGATCACAATTCCCGCAATCGCGATTGCGAACTTGCAGAATCAGGTCGGCTTTCTAGCGCACGAGTTTTATGGTCGTGCTTGTGACGAAATGCAAGTTTTTGGCGTGACCGGAACTAATGGCAAGACAACGTGTTGTTACTTGTTAGCTCAAGCGCTTGAGGCGCTCGGCTTGCAGGTGGCGATGATTGGCACAATTGGAGTTGGGCGATTAGACGATCTAGCTGCTGCCGAACACACCACGCCCGACCCTATTTCTCTGCATAAGACGCTGGCCGAATTAAAAGCAAAAGGTATTACTCAGGTGTGCATGGAAGTGTCATCGCATGCTTTGGATCAAGGTCGAGTTAATGGCGTAGAGTTCTTTTGCACCTTGTTCACAAATCTTAGTCATGATCACCTTGATTACCACGGCGATATGGCGAGCTATGGCGCCGCTAAAAAACGTTTGTTTACGCAGTTTCATAGTGAGCTTGTTATAAGTAATGCCGGCGATCAATTGGGCAGCTCTCTGATCGACATTGCTAATGCTGAGTTTATTGTTTCGTACGGCAGTGGCGGCGACGTTTATGCCGATGAAGTAAGTCTAGAAGACAGTGGAATTGCGTTTGAGTTTGAAGGGAATGGTGTTGACTTTAGTGTTAGTACGCCTTTAATTGGTGCGGTTAATGTGCCGAATATCGAAATGCTAGTCGCAACCCTGCTCGCACTAAGTACCCCCATAGAAGACATTCAAAGTATCTTGGCATCTTTAAAGCCCGCGCCGGGAAGAATGGAGCTATATCGCTCTAGCGCTTCACAAGAATTGAGTGTCGTTGTTGATTATGCGCACACCCCAGATGCGCTCGAAAAGGCATTGACGTCAGTACGTGAGCATTGTGAAGCGAAGCTTTGGTGTGTGTTCGGTTGTGGCGGTGATCGGGATCAAGCCAAACGTCCGATAATGGGTGCCGCGGCCGAAAAGTCAGCCGATGTATTAGTTATTACCAATGACAATCCTCGCTCTGAAGATCCTCAGGTCATCGCTCAGCAAATAGCGTCAGGAATAAACGGTGATCATAAGATCATTCTTGATCGCGCTGAAGCGATTCAATATTGCATTGAGAATGCTGCAGCCAATGACTGGATCATGGTCGCAGGGAAGGGTCACGAAACGACGCAACATACGGGCGATGACGTACGTGAATTTTCAGACCGAAAAGTAGTGAGCGAGTGCTTGCAG
>CAKZRZ010000152.1 GCA_937918955.1 uncultured Arenicella sp. | reverse complement strand
CGTTGAGAGATATTAGCCGCAGTCGCGGTTTTACTGGCGATCTTAATATGCACAGGGTTTTGCAAATGCTGGTCAGCTACTCGCTTTACCTCTCGAGGCATGGTCGCTGAGAATAAAGCGATTTGACGGTCAGGAGGAGATTGTTCAAGCACCCATTTAACGTCATCAATAAAGCCCATGCGCAGCATTTCATCGGCTTCGTCGAGCACCAACGCGTTTAAGCCATCAAGCGATAGTGTTTTGCGACGCATATGGTCCATAACACGCCCAGGTGTGCCCACTACCACTTGGGCGCCTCGGCTCAGCTGTTTTAGCTGAATGGTATATGACT
The DNA here is from genome assembly GCA_937918955.1 of uncultured Arenicella sp. Lineage (GTDB taxonomy): Bacteria > Pseudomonadota > Gammaproteobacteria > Arenicellales > Arenicellaceae > Arenicella. The sequence goes on along the minus strand of CAKZRZ010000152.1, from coordinate 2,839 downwards.
GGCCACCGTATATCGGCAATACGTTTACGCCTTTTAGATACTTAGCGTATTGTTGACAGGCTTCAGCTACTTGAATAGCCAACTCACGGGTTGGCGCTAGAATCAGCAATTGTGGAGCGCGGTTGTTTGGGTCAATATTAGCTAATAGTGGCAGCGCAAAGGCGGCGGTTTTACCGGTGCCTGTTTGCGCTTGGCCAAGAAGATCTCGGCCATCAAGGAGTGCGGGGATCGATTCAGCTTGAATCGGAGATGGCTGCTCATAACCTTGCTCGATTACAGCCTTTTGAATAGGCTCGGGCAAGTTTAAATCGGCAAACAAAATAGACGGCGAATCAGAATTTTCTGACATAACAGGGCTCCAGCGCTTAACTAAGCTGTGCTCGTATACCGAAGCACAACTTTATATAAAGCGACAATAAATTAAACGTTAGTTCTAATAAAATTACGGGCACGGTTGCACTCGTTTTCTCTTTTATTGGCGTGCTATAAAGCACACAGAGAATTAACGTCCAATCTGGCCCTAAAATGAACCTTTAGCGCGGGATAACATAGGTTAAACCTTACAGCTGATGGCTCGCATACTCACGGTTCTTCATCAATGAAGATGATCCTCTCAAACCGCGTTTTCGAATACAGCTTTTTAACCTGCCAGTATTCGAAGTGGCGCGAGTATACAGACTAGTTCGCGGCTTAGCGAATCAATATGCTAAGTAAATGCAAAGCAGTGTCAAAAAGACAGGGGATTAGCTCCAGAAAGAGCGACCAGGGCGATCACAGCGGATCAATAATTGCTTTTCTAATGCTTCTTCGCGTATGTAAGCAATCTTATGATATCTAGCACTATTAGCAACGTCCTTGAAAGCTTGCCAGTTGGGGTATTCTACGAAAAACACTAAGTCGGCGTCGAATTCACCAATCAGTTCTCGGCCGGGTACAAAACTTTTCAATTTTCGGCCGCCCACCTCGGCGATTAGCGGAGCTACTGAGCGCATATATTCACGATATCGCAGCTCGCCGCCATCCTGTTTGAACCAAACTGCATTGAGCATATAAACCCGCTCTCTGCTCGAAGATCTCCTTGAAGATTTGTCTATCGTTGTTTCACTGCTTAATTGTTGTGATTCAGGCATCTCACCACCTTAAATTCCTACGTATTACATACTCTAGCGCGTTTACACGCCGAGATTAAATAACATCTTGTTACTTGCAGCTGCTGGGCCACATGAACACACTATTGATCTAGGACCAAGCGATATTGCTGCTGGTCAAATTCGATAAGGTCGCCAGCTTTTAACTTGCAACGCTTGCGCATTTCAACCTCACCATTAACTCTGACCAATCCTTGGGCAACGACCATTTTGGCCTCCCCTCCGGTTGCGACTAAGCCTTCGAACTTCAATACTTTATAGAGTTCAACTGGTTCTTTATTGATGAGTACATCTTGCATAAGAAAATAGTATCAGGCGGACATTGTTATGTCAGCAGAGCAGAAATTGTCAGCGGTTGTTTGATAATAATAGCTAAGTGACAAAAAAAGACCCTAGCAAGATAACTTACTAGGGTCAGGTATCTCGCTTCTAAAGCAGCTTTGATACATTTTTAAAGATCTTATTTAGGCACGCTCGATCACCGTGGTGATACCTTGACCTAAACCGATGCACATTGTTGAAATACCAACGTTCATATCTCGCTGCTCCATTACTGTTAGCAATGATCCAGAGATACGCGTACCTGAACAACCAAACGGATGACCAAGAGCAATTGCTCCGCCATGAACGTTTACTTTGTCGTCCATGTCATCAAGTAAATCGAGGTCTTTCAACACTGGCAATGATTGTGCCGCGAAAGCTTCGTTTAGCTCAACATAATCAACATCGTCGATGGTCATATCAAGTTGATCTAGCGCCTTCTCAGTTGAAGGAACTGGGCCGTAACCCATGATTGACGGGTCAACACCAGCAAGGGTGGTAGCACGAATCACGCCTTTAACTTCTAAACCAAGATCATTCGCACGCTCAGCAGACATAATTAACATCGCTGATGCGCCGTCAGTAACTTGTGATGAAGAGCCCGCAGTTACAGTGCCGCCTTTCGGGTTGAATACTGGTCTTAGCGCCGCTAGGCCTTCAACGGTTGTGTCTTCACGAATGGTTTCGTCTTGAGTGACCATAAATGGCGTACCGTTTGGACGATGCCCCATTACTGGAATGATCTCTTTATCGAATTTGCCCTCAGCACGAGCCTTAGCCGCTAGCTTATGTGAGCGAGCAGAAAACTCATCCATGTCTTGACGTTTGATACCGTGCATCATCGCCAGCATTTCAGCCGTCATACCCATGCTGCCCGCAGCTTTGGCTGCATACAAACCGAGTTCTGGGTTCGGATCAACGCCTTTATTCATATCGATGTGGCCCATGTGCTCTACGCCGCCTACTAAGTAAACGTCGCCGATACCGGCCATGATGTTTGCTGCCGCTGTGTGCATAGCCGACATCGACGAGCCACATAAACGGTTTACAGTTTGCGCAGGAACCGTGTGCGGCAAGCCAGCAAGTAAGCCAACAAAGCGCGCTAAGTTGACGCCCTGCTCGTCTCGCTGCATTACGCAACCCCAGATCAAATCATCGATCTCATCTGGATCAAGCGCTTCGTTACGAGCCAATAGGCCCTTGATCACTTCAGCGCTAAGCTCATCAGCGCGAGTGTGACGAAAACAACCGTTTTTAGAACGGCCCATTGGGGTACGCGCGAAATCTACAATAACCGCGTCTCTTGGATTAATACTCATAATAATTACCTATGTCTGATCGCTGAGTTAGAAGTTGTAGTATTTCTTGCC
>CAKZRZ010000151.1 GCA_937918955.1 uncultured Arenicella sp. | reverse complement strand
CAGCTTCGTCGATAGTCGGAACGTCAACCGAGGGAACTTCGCTCTCGATAGCAGGTATCTCGGTTTCAATTATTGGTACTTCACTCTCTTGCTCTACCTGAATTGGCGCAATTTCTTGCTCGGCCGCATTTCGCTTAGCGTAGATATAAGCGAGCGTTAAACTGCTAATAAAAAACAAAGTAACCATTGTAGAAGTACAACGACTCAAGAAATTCGCCGAACCTTTACTTCCGAACATGCTTGACGAACCACCGCCGCCAAACGCAGAACCCATATCACCTTTGCTTTGTTGCATAAGGACTAGGGCGATAATCGCAACCGCTGCGAATACATTGACGATTATCAGGATAGTTGTAATGTTCATTTTATAACTCTATTTTTGTAGCAAAGCTTTCGCTTTATATCGGCCTAAAATATTAGGCTTCAAGTGTTCTCTATAAGTTTTTGTGTGGCTTCACAGATACCTGAAAAGCTATCAACATCTAACGATGCGCCGCCAATCAGCCCACCGTCTATATCTTTTTGAGCAAAGAGCTCTCCTGCATTGCTTGGCTTTACACTGCCGCCATAAACAATACGAATTTTATCTGCGATAGCAGAATCCAAACCATTCAGCTTAGCGCGTATAAACGCATGTACTTCTTGAGCCTGCTCAGGACTGGCTGTCTCACCGGTGCCTATTGCCCATACGGGCTCATAAGCTATAACGGCGTTGTCAAAAGCAGCAATGCCGACTTTATTAATGACCGCGTCTAACTGAGCTTCGACCACTGCTTCAGTGTCACCTGATTGTCTATCTTCTAAAGTTTCACCAATACACAAAACTGGTACGATTGACGCCGAACTATTCGCAACACAGGCTGCAAATTTTTCAGCTATCAGCGTATCAGATTCGCCAAACAGCTCACGTCTCTCTGAATGACCGAGCAACACGTACTCACAACCAATCTCCGACAACATTGCCAGTGATACCTCACCGGTAAATGCTCCCGATTCGTGCTGGCTAACATTTTGCGCGCCAACAGCAATTGGTAAAGACTCTGAGTGGTTAGCTGCTTGGCCCAGATAAGGCGCAGGCGGACACACTAAAATGTCGTAACTTAGCTCTTTTTGTTCACTTAACCTTGCCGCGTCAAATGCTCGCCTAGCAACGCCAGAAATTAAATCGGCAGTCATTTCTGAACTACCGTGCATTTTCCAATTACCTGCTACTAAAAAACGTCGCATAAGACCTCTTTATTCAGAATCAAGTGAGCGCGGATATTAGCATAGCGCCTTGAAATGCACTAGGAAACTTGCCAATAATTTCACCGGATATGGGGTTAAGTTAAATACCTAGACCGCGGAATCTAGCGTTAAAGCTGTAGTCTAACGGCTTCGGCGATTTGTTCACAAGTGCTGTCTACCAAATCAGCCTTTTGACCTTCTACCATTACTCTAATAACCGGCTCGGTTCCAGATGGCCGCAATAGCACCCTGCCGGTATCGCCCAAAGCCAGTTCAGCAGTGTTAACAGCTTTATTTACAGCATCGAGCTCGCAAACCGACGCAGCGTTGGTTCCCTGAGGAAGCTTTACATTAATCATAGTCTGCGGATACATTTGCATTTCAGCGGCGAGCTCGTGCAATGGCTTTTGCATGAACTTCATTTGAGTTAGCACTTGCAACGCTGAAACCAAGCCATCGCCAGTAGTGGTTTTATCAAGGCAAATTATATGACCTGATGACTCACCGCCAATTAACCAGTCGCGCGATTTAAGTTCTTGCATCACATAGCGATCGCCAACTTTAGCTCGAACAAATGGTATTTCTCGCCGCTCTAGGGCTTTTTCCATGCCGAAATTACTCATTAGAGTGCCTACCACGCCGCCTTTTAAACGGCCTTGCTTCTTCAGACTATCAGCAATTACAAACAAGAGTTGATCACCATCGACCACATCACCACGCGAGTCAACCATCAGTACTCGATCGGCGTCGCCATCAAACGCGATACCAACATCACATGCCTGTTCGAGCACCAATTTTTGTAAGCCTGCAATGTGCGTAGAGCCACAATCATTGTTAATATTGAAGCCGTTTGGCGTATTGTTAATCACCTCTATATCGGCACCCAACTCATGAAACGCCGCTGGGGCCGATTGATAGGCCGCGCCATTTGCGCAATCAAGGGCAACCTTTAATCCTTTAAAGTCCATGCGTCGGGGAATTGTGCCTTTGCAAAACTCAACATAACGCCCCACAGCGTCGTCCATCCGATGGGCTTTGCCAAGCTCTTTTGACTCTACAACAGTCATGTCCTCAGACATTAGCTGCTCAATCTCGGCTTGAACCTCATCGGAAATTTTGGTGCCATTAGGTGAAAAAAACTTTATACCGTTATCGGAATAATGATTGTGCGACGCGCTTATCACCACACCAGCGTTGGCGCGTGCCGTTTGGGTAAGATACGCAATCGCTGGAGTTGGTAATGGACCGAGCATTACTACGTCCATACCGGCAGACGACAGCCCCGCCTCCATTGCAGACTCTAACAGATAGCCTGATACGCGCGTATCTTTGCCAACCAGTACACTGCCTTTACCGTAATGACGCTTAATAACGGTTCCCAATGCCCAACCTAGGTGAACAATAGTTTTAGGTGTAATAGGCTCGGTGCCAACTGCACCTCTAATTCCGTCGGTACCAAAAAAGGCCTTAGACATAGTTTTTTCCTTCTAGCGCGCTTGAGGCAAACTGGCCCCAGCGCTTTATAATTATTTACGTAGACAAATATTCATTAAGAACGCCATCTAGACAGCGTTACGCACTGCTTCAACAGCGCGCACGGCGTCAAATGTTTCTCTCACATCGTGGACTCGAACTATTTTAGCGCCATTTAGAACAGACTGCACTGCCAAACCAAGGCTTGCAGGTAAACGCTGATCAACCGGCCGATCTAATAGTTTATCGATTAAAGATTTTCTAGATACGCCGATTAGCACTTCGCACTGAGTGTCTGACTTTAGCGTTTCTACCTTGTTTAACAACTGCAAATTGTGATCTAAGGTTTTGCCGAAGCCGATGCCAGGATCAATGATGATATCTTTCCGGTCTAAGCCCGAGCCTGCAAGTAAATCAATTCGTTGTTGAAAAAAGTCCAACACTTCATCAAATACATTGGCATAGCTTGGCTTAATTTGCATTGAGCTTGGATCACCCTGCATATGCATAATACATGCGGGCACATCTGCTTTTACAACAACGTCAATCGCCCCATCGGCGCGAAGGCCATTAACGTCGTTAATCATCGAGGCGCCCGCTTCAACTGCGGCTCGCATCACTTCAGGCTTGTAAGTGTCGATTGAAATAGGAATATCTGTGCGCTGCGTAAGCGCTTCAATCAGTGGAATAACCCGCCCCAGCTCTTCCTCTAAGCTGACTCTTTGAGCTCCAGGTCTTGTAGATTCTCCGCCAATATCAAGGATATCGGCGCCCTGCTCGACCAGATCCAGCGCATGGTCTAAGGCATTGTCTAGCTTGTCGAAGCGGCCGCCATCTGAGAATGAATCAGGCGTGGTATTAACCACGCCCATAATCAGTGCTGCATTAGACTCGGCAAGTACGCGCCGAGCGCATTTAGACCCCATGAAAAATTCAGTGACGAGACTCGCTTACTACGCGTCGCTAGCAGGCTTATCCATTTGCGGCTTCACGCTCGAGCGGCTACCTGAATCGTCATCTGATTTCTTGTCTTTCAGTTCAGGTAAATCAGCAGGAGGCGTAGGTGTTTTGCCTTCCATGATCTCAGCGATTTGGTTAGCGTCGATGGTTTCCCACTCCATAAGCGCTTTAGTCATCACTTCTACTTTTTCGCTATGATCTTCTAAAATCTTCTTAGCACGATCGTACTCTTCATCAATGATACGAGAGACCTCAGAGTCCAGCAGTTTTGCAGTTTCACCGCTCATGCGCTTCTTCTGACCTGACATCATTTCCTGTTCACTTTCAGCATACACACGTGTACCCAATGCATCACTCATGCCCCAGCGTGCGGCCATGTTGTAAGCCATGCTGGTAGCAACTTCGAAATCATTTGAAGCCCCAGTAGTCATTTGCTTCATGAAAATTTCTTCTGCAATTCGGCCACCCATTAACACTGCGATACGCGCTAACAAATACTCACGGTCATGGCTGTAACGATCTTGCTCGGGCAATTGCATGGTTAAACCCAATGCTCTGCCGCGGGGAATAATCGTAACCTTGTGAACTGGATCAGTATTTTTCTTGAGTACTTCAGCGACAACTGCATGGCCAGATTCATGATAAGCGGTATTCAAACGCTCTTCTTCAGGCATTACGATCGAACGGCGTTCAGCGCCCATCATCACTTTATCTTTAGCGAACTCAAAATCATCCATTTCGACGAGTTTCTTAGCGCCGCGGGCCGCAAATAATGCCGCCTCATTAACCAAGTTAGCGAGATCAGCACCTGAAAAACCCGGCGTGCCACGAGCAATTACGGCCGCGTCGACTGTTTTACCAATCGGCACCTTACGCATATGAACTTTCAAAATTTGCTCACGCCCACGAATATCGGGTAATGGCACCACAACTTGTCTGTCAAAACGACCCGGGCGCAATAGTGCGGGGTCAAGCACGTCAGGTCTGTTGGTCGCCGCGATCACGATAATGCCTTCGCCGCCTTCAAAACCGTCCATTTCAACTAATAATTGGTTTAGTGTTTGTTCACGCTCATCGTTGCCACCACCAATACCAGCACCACGATGGCGACCGACGGCATCAATTTCATCAATAAAAATGATACACGGGGCGTTTTTCTTTGCTTGCTCAAACATATCCCGTACACGTGATGCACCAACACCAACGAACATCTCAACAAAATCAGAGCCCGAAATTGAGAAAAATGGTACGCGTGCTTCTCCTGCAATTGCTTTAGCAAGCAAGGTTTTACCGGTACCTGGGCTGCCCGTCATTAAAATACCCGAAGGCATTCGGCCACCAAGTTTTTGAAAACGCGACGGGTCTCTTAAAAATTCAACGACTTCTTGAACTTCTTCTTTTGACTCTTCTACTCCAGCTACGTCATCAAACGTAACTCGATTGGTGTCTTGATTTAATAGGCGTGCCTTGCTTTTACCGAAGCTCATGGCCCCTTTACCGCCACCGCCTTGCATCTGGCGCATCAAATAAATCCAGATACCAATGATCAATACAAATGGAATAGCATTGATCAAAATTTGCATTAATATGCTGGTTTTCTGCAAAGGCGTGACTTTGAAATCAATGCCACGATCTAATAGTGTATCAATCAGCTTTTCATCGTATCGAGACATAACTGTCCAAAACTTACCACCGGACTGATAATCACCAGATATTCGTAACTCCCCTTCATCTAAGACAACGGATTTAACGTTACCGTTCGTAACCTGAGACATAAACTCCGAATAAGTCAACTCTTTTGCTGAGGCGCCGGAAGACGAATTTTGATCAGCGAGAAAACCGCCTACTATCAAAAATAAAAGCCCGATGATTACTATGTTAGTGAGTCTGTTCACTGTTTTACACCTCAGTTCGCTGATTTTCAGCGTTAGCGTCTGCGTTAAGACGGTTTACTGCAGCCCTGTAATACGAAATTCACACGGCTACGTTAATACTTGTTTTGTGCGCTGGATAGCAGCGGCACCGCTCTAATGGTATCAGAGAGTCACATAAGACGCGTGAGACTCGACACTTATTACTTAGCCTTAAGCTAATTATAATTCTTATGCCGAAAACGACATTAAGCCAAGCGATTCTTAGCCAAAAAGTAATATTCGCGGCTTTTAGGCCGTGATGCCGCAGGTTTACGAACCAAACCACTTTTGTAGCGCCCTTTTACTTCTCGGCGATAATAGTGCGATGCACTGCCCTCAAAGAGCTTCACTAGCAAATGGCTATTAGCTTTGAGTCGCATTTCACAAAAATACAGGACAGAGTCTAATAAGCCTTCGTAAAGAGCCTCATCAGAACTGCGCACCCCAGTAATGTTGGGGGCCATATCTGAGATTACAAGGTCGATTTTACGCCCGTCTAGCAATTTATCCACCTTGTCCAACACGTCTTGATCTTGAAAATCACCTTTAATAAAGTGAACATTATCAATTGGGTCCATATCTAATAAATCGATCGCAATAACAGTCACCTTGTTACCGAATTTACGAGCAATGTACTGTGACCAGCCACCTGGAGCGGAACCTAAATCAACAACGACCATGCCAGCCCTAACTAAGTGATCTTGATCATCGATCTCCTTGAACTTATAGACCGCACGCGATCGATATCCCTGACTTGTGGCCTTTTTCACGTACGGATCATTAATGTGTCGACGTGCCCATTCGCCAGTTTTATTGCCTTTTCGTGCCATTTTTGATGTATTTTTCTAAAGTTTAGGTAGAATCGCGCGTTCTTCAACCGCAGCCCGTATGCATTTGAGCAAGAACGGCCAACAATTATCTCATTAAATGACGTTAACTGGAAAACAAAAGAACTATCTTCGTGGAATTGCACATAGTCTAAATCCTGTAGTGATGATTGGCGGCAAAGGCCTAACCGATGCGGTAATGAATGAAGTTGAGCTCGCTCTGGACCAACATGAGCTGATAAAAATTAAGCTACCGAGTAACGAAAAGTCAGAAAAAGTGGCTATTGTTGCGCAAATCACTAGCGCATCAAATAGCGAACCAGTGCAATTGATTGGCCGCGTGGCGGTGATCTACCGTGCGAATAAAGAACCTAAAATCGCGGTTCCGAGCATCTAAACTCGATACAAGCCTACTCTACAGCTGCCCCCGCTTCTTGGATTAAGGCTCCTAGGGTCGTATTAAATCAAGCTTCCCGGGCTCTAACCGGGCTTTGGTTGATGATAATTGATATAACGTCCTTGTTATGATTTCTATTTTCTAAACGTCGTAACGCACTTCTAGAACTTCGTAAGCTTTTTCACCAGCAGGCGCCTCGAAGGTGAATTCATCGCCTTCAAACTTGCCGATCAATGCGCGACCGATTGGCGAACTTAATGAAATTTTTCCCTTCTCGATGTCAGCCTCTAAGTCACCTACAATTTGATAACTTACCTCGGTATCAGCTCCTTCGTCATAAAGCTTAACCAAGGCACCGAAAACGACTTTGCCCTTCACATTGAGCTTTGATGTATCAATGACTTCGGCAACACCAAGATTGCCTTCAAGCTCTTTAATACGGCCTTCAATAAAACTCTGCTGCTCTCTCGCTGCGTGGTACTCAGCGTTTTCAGATAAATCACCGTGAGCGCGAGCTTCGGCGATTTCCTGAATAACCTTGGGGCGATCTTCACTCTTTAGTTTCTTTAATTCAGCTTGAAGTGCTTCTGCACCTTTTTTGGTAAGTAAAACTCGGTCCATTTTATTTCGTATTTTTCTTAGTTTATTCGTTTCTACCATAAATAAACGCGCCATTTCGGCGCGTTTATTTAGGACTAATTGTTTTTAGCTAACTTATCGGGCTGCCTAACATGGCCGCCTCAATAATACATTAGATCGTTGTATGAAGATCTTGTAGCTTGCTCACGCGCATAACGTCGTGAGCCTTGTGAGCCTCAACCATAGCACGAGCTGAGGCAATATTGGTAAAGTAAGTAACTTTGTGCATCAAGGCCTCGCGACGAATCGTGTATGAATCCTTCACGGTTTTGTTAGTGCTCGTAGTATTAATCACCAGATCAGCCTTACCGTCGATGATCATATCAACAATGTGAGGGCGACCTTCTGTTACTTTGTTGGCGGTTTGACACTCGATTCCAGCCGCTTCAAATGCCGCTGCCGTTCCACGTGTTGCGACGATATCAAAACCGTTCTTAGTGAGATAAGTTGCCAGCTCAATGGCTATCTCTTTGTCGCTATCGCGGACACTGAACAACACCGTACCAGACTTCGGAATATTCGCACCTGTACCTTGCTGCGCTTTGTTGTAAGCAGCACCAAAACTTTGGCCAACACCCATTACTTCGCCAGTCGACTTCATCTCTGGGCTCAATAATGTATCAACACCTGGAAATTTAACAAATGGGAACACAGCTTCTTTAACCGAGAAGTATTCAGGAATAATTTCGTCTTTAATACCCTGCTCAGCCAAGCTTGTACCCGCCATGCAAAGCGCTGCGACTTTTGCTAACGGTCGTGAGGTTGCTTTGGAAACAAATGGAACAGTCCGTGATGCGCGAGGGTTAACTTCCAATACATAGATATCAGAGCCCTTAATTGCAAATTGCACATTCATTAAGCCAACTACGTTTAATGCTAACGCCATCTGTTTAGTTTGTTCGCGCAAGTTAGCCTTGATCTCTTCTGACAAACTAAAAGGAGGCAAGGAACAGGCCGAATCGCCTGAGTGAACGCCGGCTTCTTAAATGTGCTCCATGATGCCGCCAATGACAACATCGGTGCCGTCGCATATTGCGTCAACATCTACTTCAATCGCGTCATTCAAAAAACGGTCTAGCAGTACTGGAGATTCGTTGGAAACTTGAATCGCCGAGTGCATGTAGTTCGATAGTGCCTCAGCATCGTGAACAATTTCCATTGCTCGGCCGCCGAGAACATATGACGGTCGAACCACCAGCGGGTAGCCAACTTCGTCAGCCAGCTCAAGTGCCGTATCTTCGCTTGATGCTATGCGATTAGGCGGCTGCTTGAGGTTTAGGTTGTTCAACAAGGCTTGGAACTCTTCACGATCTTCGGCGTCGTGAATTGCTTCAGGCGAGGTGCCGATAATCTTAGTGCCTTGAGCTTTAAGCGGGCGCGCTAGTTTAAGGGGCGTTTGACCACCGTATTGCACGATCACACCCGTTGGGTTTTCTTTATGCACAATCTCTAACACGTCTTCTAGTGTTAAAGGCTCAAAGTACAAACGATCGGAGGTATCGTAATCGGTTGATACAGTTTCGGGATTACAGTTCACCATGATGGTTTGATAACCATTGTCACGCAACGCCATTGAGGCGTGCACACAGCAATAATCAAACTCAATACCTTGACCAATTCGGTTCGGACCGCCGCCTAACACCATGATTTTATCAGTCTGCTCAGGCTGTGATTCACATTCGTGCTCATAGCTAGAGTACATGTACGCCGTTGCGGTCGAAAACTCAGCGGCGCAAGAATCGACGCGTTTGTAAACTGGGCGGATATTGAGCGCATGACGCCTTGCTCTAAAGTCATCTTCGCTTACACCTAGAATTTCTGACATGCGAACATCTGAGAAACCTTTGCGCTTTAAGGCGAACATTTGGTCTTCATCAATCGAATCCAACGACAAGCCTGCAACTCGCGCTTCAGTGCTTATAAGGTCTTCGATTTCAGCGAGAAACCAAGGCTCGATGCCTGTGGCTTCATGCACATCGGCTACCGTTAAGCCTTCGCGAAATGCTTGACCGATATACCAAAGTCGATCGGCTTTTGGCACGCGCAACGCAGCGCTTAATCGGTTAGCTCGTTCGCTACCTTCTAGACCGTCAAGCTGAGGTTCGAAACCATGGCTGCCAATCTCTAAACTGCGCATTGCTTTTTGCAATGACTCTTGAAAGGTTCGACCAATCGCCATGGCCTCGCCAACTGACTTCATTTGGGTAGTCAGAGTGTCATCGGCTTGGGGGAACTTAACAAAGTCAAAGCGTGGGATCTTTGTAACAACGTAATCAATGCTAGGCTCGAAAGACGCCGGCGTTAGACCGCCGGTAATCTCGTTGCGGAGTTCGTCAAGGGTGTAACCCACAGCTAATTTGGCAGCGACTTTTGCAATTGGGAAGCCCGTTGCTTTGGAGGCCAATGCTGATGAACGTGATACACGCGGGTTCATCTCAATGATGATCATGCGACCAGTCTTCGGATCGATAGCAAACTGGACGTTTGAACCACCGGTATCAACGCCAATTTCACGTAGCACAGCCAAAGAGGCGTCGCGCATGATTTGATACTCTTTATCAGTAAGTGTTTGCGCTGGCGCTACGGTAATTGAATCTCCGGTGTGCACGCCCATGGCGTCGAAGTTTTCAATTGCACAGATGATGATGCAATTGTCTTCGCGATCTCGCACCACTTCCATTTCGTACTCTTTCCAACCGAATATACATTCTTCAATCAGCAACTCATTGGTTGGTGATGCCTCTAGGCCACGCTCACAAATCTCAACGAACTCTTCTTTGTTGTATGCAATACCGCCGCCAGTGCCGCCCATTGTGAAGGACGGGCGAATGATTACTGGTAAGCCAAGATCTTCGAGGATGGCAAACGACTCGTCCATTGTATGAGCGATATCACCACGCGCGATTTCTAAGCCGATTTTAGTCATGGCCGTTTTGAATTGGTCACGGTCTTCAGCTTTGTCGATGGCTTCTTTTTTAGCGCCAATCATCTCTACGCCGTATTTGGCTAAAACACCTTCGCGCTCTAGATCAAGCGCACAGTTCAATGCTGTTTGGCCACCCATTGTTGGCAACAAGGCGTCTGGCTTCTCGATCTCGATGATCTTCTCAACCGCTTGCCAGCTGATTGGCTCGATGTAAGTTGCATCGGCAAAACCAGGATCGGTCATAATGGTTGCTGGGTTAGAGTTAACCAAGACAACTCGGTATCCCTCTTCTTTAAGCGCCTTACAGGCTTGCACGCCCGAATAATCGAATTCGCAGGCTTGGCCAATAATGATTGGGCCAGCGCCGATGATTAAGACGGTTTGAATGTCATTACGTTTTGGCATTACGAAATCCTCTTAAGAACGTGCACTGTGTTGACTCATCATGTCGATGAATCGTTGAAAAAGTGGAGCCACATCTCTTGGGCCGGGGCTGGCTTCAGGGTGGCCTTGAAAAGAAAACGCCTTGGCATCTGTACGAGCAATACCTTGAATAGTGTTGTCGAACAGGGAACGATGCGTCACTTCTAAATTACTCGGCAAATCAGCTTCTTGTACTGCAAAGCCGTGATTTTGGCTGGTGATCATAACTTGCTTCGACGCTAGATCTTGCACTGGATGGTTTGCACCATGGTGGCCAAACTTCATCTTCTGTGTTTTAGCGCCCGAGGCCAACGCCAAAATCTGATGACCTAAACAGATACCAAAAAGCGGCACGCCGGCATCGATTACTTCTTTGGTTGCTTGGATCGCATAATCACAAGGCTCAGGGTCTCCGGGGCCATTGGACAAAAATACGCCGTCTGGCTGTTGAGCTAGCACTTCTGAGGCAGGCGTTTTGGCAGGTACTACCGTAACCTCACAACCCAGCTCTACTAAGATACGAAGAATATTATGTTTAACACCAAAGTCATACGCTACAACTTTGAACTTTCCTTCGGTCTTTTGGCTATAACCGTCGCTTAATGACCATTCGCCTTGAGTCCATTTATAGGGCTCTTTGGTGGTCACCTTTTTGGCAAGGTCCATACCCTTGAGGCCTTTAAAGCTTTTTGCTGACGCAATCGCAGCCTCTGCGTCGATGTTATCGCCAGCAACTAAACAACCGTTTTGAGCGCCTTTCTCTCGCAGTATGCGAGTCAGCTGACGCGTGTCGATGTCAGCAATTGCGATTGTGTCATTGTCTTTTAAGTACTGATCGAGATTCTGAGTATTACGCCAGCTGTTTGCCATGCGCGGAAGGTCGCGAATAATCAGGCCATTGGCGTAAACAAAATCAGACTCGGTATCTTCTTGGTTCGTACCTGTATTACCGATGTGCGGGTAAGTAAGAGTGACCATTTGCTGCGAATACGACGGATCAGTCAAGATTTCTTGATAACCAGTCATGGAGGTATTAAAAACCACCTCACCTACTGATTGACCTTGCGCGCCAATTGACTGCCCCCAAAAGAGAGAACCGTCTGCGAGTGCTAATAGTGCCGTATATTTCACTGATTCGAGCCTTTTATTCTTACATTGATTTGCGTTGATGAGCGCAACTCTCAATAAGTGTTCATTGTTAAAGGAATGACAAAATTTATTTAAAAAAAGGGAGAAGCCTAAATATAGGCTTCTCCCTTTTTCGGAATTTTGTCAATAAAGACCAATGTCATCATTGGGGACCTGTTTAGGTCTATGCAACGTTGTCAGTGGCCTTTTCATCGGGGCGTATTCTAGCCGAAGCACGGCCAAACTTGCAATGTGAAAGCGGCTTAAAAATACAATTAAAAGATACTTTCTGAGCCCGTATGAAAATCTCAGCCAGCATCAGGCTCTGAGGCCTAGAACATCCTCCATATCGTAGTATCCACCTGATTCAATTTGCGACTTCTCGCCCAACCATTCTGCAGCTCTAACCGCCCCTTTAGCAAAGGTCATGCGCGACGATGCCTTATGAGTTAACTCAACTCGTTCACCCTCACTAGCAAAAAGAACTGTATGGTCGCCAACAACATCGCCACCACGAACAGTCGCAAAACCTATTGTGCCTCGATCCCGAGGCTCACCAATACCTTCTCGACCGTATACAGCACACTTATCTAAATCGCGCCCGAGCGTATCAGCAATAACTTCACCAAGCCTCATCGCTGTACCGGAAGGCGAATCAACCTTATGTCGGTGATGAGTCTCAATAATTTCGATATCAGAATCTACGGCCAATACTTCAGACATTTGCTTAAGCAAATGAAAGCATAGGTTCATACCCACGCTCATATTTGCAGCAAAGACGATCGGTATTTGTGCGCCGGCGCTGGCGATTTCTTGTTTCTGCGCTTCAGTGAAGCCCGTGGTGCCGATCACAATGCGTTTGTCATTCTCAGCACAATAGCGAATATTCGATAAGCTAGATTCAATGGTTGTAAAGTCGATGAGCAAATCAAAATCAGCTTCGGCCAGAGTTGCAACAACCGGAACACCCAAACGCCCAACAGCGGCTAACTCACCGACATCGGCTCCAAGCAATGAACTATAGGGACGCTGCACCGCGGCACTGAGCTTGATGTTTGAATTTTGAGATTCGACTACGGCCTGCACCAAGGCTCTTCCCATTCTGCCAGCAACGCCGGCGACGGCTACGTTTAGCAAGGTTCAACTCCTAATTAGGTGTGATGAAGTGGATTTAAAAAAACCTGAGTTTTAAAATAGGCTATTAATGATCAAAGACCTTCAAACAATGCCGCTTAATTTTGTGCGATTGAAACCAATGCGCCAATAAGCAATCGCTAGGTTCGGAATACATCCTTTATTTTGCCAAACATACCCGCATCGGCGTTCATCTCAGAGAATTTTTCAAGATCGAAGTCCTCCGCGACGCGAAGTATATCCAGCTCGTGGCATGCATTAACTAAACCATAAACAACGGTGCGACTATATCCCGACTTCTGCATCAAACTATAGGGACTCTCTGCTTGCACAAACATCATTGTACATAGCTTAAGCAACATATTGTCGAGTTCTAGAAGATCAAAATGTGGCCAGCGTTCAAGAATATACTCTGTTTGAGAGTCAAGACCTGCGGCTAGAGAGCCGCTCTTGGTGGCAATGGTGTTTGCCCACACAAGGCTACTTACTGGGTAGGCTTTGAGATCATTTGTTGGCTTCCAATCGACGTGCAAAGGCACTTTAGTAATTGTATTTTGTCGAATCAAGGCGGTCCATTTGCCTGGCTCATTAGGTGCATAAACCATGTCGCGCTCTGGCTTGATATACATCAGTGACTCTCTGCCAGAAAAAATCTCCGCATCTTGAGACCAAAATTCGCTACCAGGTGGAACTTCAGAACCGGTTTTTAACTTTTTAGAAATTTCAGCTTCGGCTCGTTCATCAACATATGCTGAATCACTTTCAAGTGTATCTTCATTGAGTTCGTCATCACCGTCTTCGTCAAACTCAGACTCACTCATTTCCCAAGCATCTAGACTATTGGTTTCTAAGATCAACACACTATTGTTCGAAGCACTTTCGTCGTCAGTGATTAAGACTAAGGGCTTGCCGGAATCGACTGGCGCATCAATAGGCTCGCCGTCTTTATCTTTAAAACCTTGTACGTCATCTACAACTTTTAAATATTCGCTATTGGTGAAACTGTGATAATCGATGCTAAGTTTGTCGAGCTCATAGTCGTAGTTTTCGGCTTCGCCAAAATCACCCGAATCATCGTTACTGTCGGATTCAGATTTTTCATCCATCTCAACAATGGCAAATTCCATCTCTTGAGGCAGCACTTGGTCGTTTGAACTTTGACGTTCGTACTCCGCGTCTAAATCCAAACGCGTGAGCTCAGTTTTAAAATCGCTCCACTGCACCGGGCGCAAAATATAAAGACTATCTTCAGACGGCTCATTGCCAATGCGGATAGTTGGCAGAATACCTAGATCGGCCTCATCGTCAGAAAATTCATAACTGGAGTCAGCAATGACAATATCGGGTTGCTGATCAGACGAGTCATTGTCTTTTAAAATAACTACCTGATACTCAAGTTCGTTCTTGGCTAAGTTCAAAAATGACTTAAACAGAATTTGCTCTTTCTTTTCAATTCCCTTGAAAGATAAATGTTTTATTTCGGCGCTCACAGGAATTCTCGTTATCTACGTATTACATCAATCATTTTTATTAGTCTTTTCTTTAGCTTTATTGCCTAAATAGCTACGATGCTATTCGGCCTAGCGAAAGCTCTCCCAACGCCCACAGTTCGGACAAAACCAATACATTGCCTTTGTATCGAAACCGCACCCAACACAAGTATACTCAATCTTTTTAGTTTTTGCGCGACCAAGCATCTTTATTAACAGATCAGTTCGACGACGATCGTCAAGCATGTTTCGCCCTAGAACGTCGCATAGGTAGTTTGCTAAGCTTGCGCTCATGCCATCGTGCTCAGATGCTCTAAGAATATGAGTGATAGCGTCTGATTCACCCAATACACCTTGAATAGATTCTTGCCATAAACTGAATGCCTCGGCACTTCGAGGCACCGCGCTTTGGTTCAGTAAATAGTTCTTTAATTCATTCGAGTCGTCATTTGCCTCAAAGCTTTTGATCATTCGACTAACGATTTGTTCTGCATAATTTGAGTGCGTACTCGCGAGCTGCAACCAGAGATCTCGCGCTCCAGAATAATCTCCTTCAGCAGATCGTAAATCTCCTCGAAG
>CAKZRZ010000150.1 GCA_937918955.1 uncultured Arenicella sp. | reverse complement strand
ATAGGCGAATCGATTGTATGGAGAAACGCTTATGTCGCACCCGCTTCCGAAAAAGAAAGTTATTAAACGTTTAGTAAAACACTGCCTAGCCGAAGACATTGGTGCTGGTGATGTTACCGCCCGCCTCACTCCTCGCGATGCGCAAGTTGATGGCAAAATCATATCGCGCGAACACGGCATTGTCTGCGGGGTTGCCTGGGCCACCGAAGTTTTTAAGCAAGTAGGCAAACGCCACGATACTAAACTGGATGTAGATTGGAAGGTCAAAGACGGAGACCGAGTAGAACCGAATCAAACATTATGTCGTTTTGAAGGCCTAGCTCACCCTATATTATCTGGGGAGCGCACGGCCTTAAACATCATGCAAACGCTTTCTGGCACTTCAACTGTGACACGAGAATACGCCGATGCAATAGCACATACAAAAGCGCGCTTGCTCGATACACGAAAAACTTTGCCAATGATGCGCGAAGCACAAAAATATGCAGTATTGTGCGGTGGCGGCGTTAATCAC
This sequence comes from uncultured Arenicella sp., assembly GCA_937918955.1. GTDB lineage: Bacteria > Pseudomonadota > Gammaproteobacteria > Arenicellales > Arenicellaceae > Arenicella. The sequence goes on along the minus strand of CAKZRZ010000150.1, from coordinate 35,357 downwards.
AGAATGGGCTTATACGATGGCATCATTATCAAAGAAAATCATTTGCGCAGCGGCAAGAGCTTAGAACGCATAGTTGCTGATGCGATCGCATCTATGCCAGAAGGCTCGCTAGTAGAGCTTGAAGTTGAAACCATCGAAGAATTAGAACGCGGATTGCACGCTGGAGCAAAGCGCATCATGCTTGATGACTTTAGTATGGACGATATGCGCCTAGCTGTTGAGCTAACTGGTGAGCAGGCTGATTTAGAAGCGTCTGGCAATGTGAATATCCATACCATTGCCGCCATCGCCGAAACCGGTGTTGACTTTATTTCATCAGGTGCGATCACTAAGCATGTGCGTGCTTTAGATTTGAGTATGTTGTTTGACTATAAATAGATAGTAACAATAAGACGAGATTCAAATCACGCAGACACAAAAAAGGCCGAGCAATTGCTCGGCCTTTCTCGTTCTAAATTTACGAATTACTCCGCTGGCGTGAAGCGTAGTTGAATACCAAAATTCAAAGTATTAGATACCTCTAAATTTCCACCATTGAGCGACAAAAATGAGTTGCCAAATGGGCCATCAACATCAACTCCCACCAATGGTGGTAAACCACTGGCACCCGTTACGAAGTCATTTTCAGCTTCAACGACAACGAATAAATCCAATGTTGGATCGCGGCGAAGCTCGTTCATTAGACGGCCACTCAAACCACGCGCACCATCGAAATAGAACGGTGTATCGTCATTCGAATCGCCAACAAAGCCACCAAAGGTTTGTCTAAATGCAAAGTAAGGGTTTAAATTTGCAATTGTGCCATCGGCTGTGAGGTGACCGCTTACTAGTTTCGCACTCTTAAACATAGGTACTTGCGCAGCATCAAACGCGAAGGTGCTGATTGTTGCAGTGGTCAGAATTGCGCCTGCTTCTAATTGAGCAAGCACTTCTTCATTCGAGAACCGAGTTGCGTAGACAACATCAGATTGACCAATTACTTGGCCAGTACCGATGAAGTCTTGGTCCACATAGCTCGATAAAGCAACGTCTTCATTAACAACAAAATCAACATCGGTGAAGGGGCGCTCTGGTAAGGCTGGAATATAACGTGAACGCCCCGGCTCATCTTCATTGCTGCTTTCTTGAGAACCGGTTGAAATAAATTCATTTGCGAAATTTTGCTGACCGTAAAGTACTCCTAAGTTACCAACAATTGAAACACGATCACCCGAAACAGGTGTCCCATCCAATGCTTGCAAGCCCAAACGGTAGCCGCCACGTAACAATGGAATTTCATACTCACCATCAAGAACACCGAGCTCAGGTGGAGCTAAATTCAATGAACCGTCGGGGAATTCAAGTACAACTGCCGCGCCGCTTACCGCAGATACCATTCGCTCACGTTGATCAAAGGTTTCTGCAAATACGCTAGCGCCAATAACCGGCGCTCCACCACGAGTTACTTCGCCTGATATGACGGCATAATCTTGGTTAAACGCACGATCTCCAGCTTGCAATGCACCGATGCCTGACTCCTGCGAACCTTCTTGATAGTTAAACGACGACCAAGCTATGTCGTCCTCATGAAGTGAACGAGTTTGCTCTTCGGCCAGCCCATCTCCAATGTCAATGAATGGGAACATGGTTGACCCTGAGCCATCGGTCTTTGAAATTTGGTTAATTGCTGTATGAGCCAAACCATGCGAGTGACCAAATTCATGAGTCGCAACTGCTTGTATATCAGCAGCACCATCTGAGCCAGTTACAGTACTCCAAAGCACACTCTGACCAAACTGCACATCATTATCTAAAATGGTGCCTGCGAGGTAGAATCCCGCTGGAAACTCAATATCTCCATCGTCATCGAAATCAAAGCAAGTGTTTCTGCCCGCTACTTCTGGATCAAATACATCGGAATCACCGTCACCGTCGATATCATCGCCAACTAAGAATTCAGTATCTTGCTGTAAGCTTGTAGAAGGCGATGACGCTAAGGCTGTAAAATCGTCTGCCGTTTCGAAAGTTAATTCGTTAATAAAATCAAAACTTCGCAAGCCATTATTAAGCGTACGTACTTCGGTAATATTCATCTCGATAAACGAGGTTGGAATCTGATTCCATTGGTCAAGCGACGTTTGTAGTTCTGCGCGAGTGTCTTCAAGAGATATTTCGTTTTCAGTACCTGCGTTGGGGTTCACCGTATCGAGAGTATAGTTAATAGTAGAACAACGAGGGTCCCAACGAATTGGCACAACTTCTACCAAGCTGATGCTCGGAGCTACCTCGATACCAATAAAATTGAATGTATCCAAATTACCGCCAGCGAGAGACTGGCTGCTCATGAAAACGCTTAGTGAGGCTGCTGAAGCCGCTAGTATTTGCTTTCTCATTACTGTGCCTCCATTTCGCGAATTTGTTGCTTCATTACATCCACGCTAATCGCCTTGCCGCCGGTTGTGGTGTTTTGAAGCATTTGCTTACCCCCTTCTTCCCTAATGGACATATAACCTTGCGAATAACCAACGATGTTATAGCTGTTACTTTGCGATCCTTCAGTTAGGAATAGTAGAGCATCCTGGTCGGCAAATAATTGCGGTGTTCCGGCGCTGACTTCACCAACTCGAAATCGCCCCTTCTTGTATGAGCCACCCGGCAGGGTCACGGTAATCGTTTCAAGAGTATTGCCTTTGATTTCGTCTGTGACTCGAAGCGTGACACGAGTTGATACTTGATCGGAGCTACTGTCGACCTCACTGCTTATCACTTCAGCGGTAACGATCGTAGACGCTAATTCAGTCATTCCTGACAAATCAAGCAGCTCATTGGTGGTAGCGAGGCTAGTCGTTGACACAGCAGAACCAAGCATTGCAGTTAGTGCTAAGGCGTAGGGTTTATACTTCATTTTAATATTTTCCTGTTATTAGAATTAATTGTTACATTAGTTCCAACCCGTACCCTTATATGATCTTATCAAGATCTATGAGCGAGACTAGCCAAATGACCTAACGCTACGCTAAATGACACGCGGTTCGATAGATATTTTCGTTAATTCCTATGAAACAGAATTAAATTCGAGAAAATTTTTATTTTAGTTACTATATAACATAACAAAATCAATGACTTATATAGGCAAAACCTTTAATCACTTAGAGATTAATCGGCACTCAATCGCTACAGGATTAGTTGTAAATATAATTCTCAAAGCACTAAGGTTTATTGTGCGCTATTAGTCCGTCAAAGCAGTGATTCATTAGATAGCTATATTTTAATCAATCACGGCCAGCCAAACATGGCGACCGAGCCGTGAAAAAGCAATCTCTCAAATAGCGCTATACTCTAGAGCAAATAGCATCATTTTTATTGCCAAGATACTTCAAAATAGAGCTCTAAAACACCAAACACCATGCAAGACGCTGACATTATCCTTCACCACTATGCGCCATCGCCCTTTTCGGAAAAAATTCGCTTGACGCTCGGATACTGTGAGGCGCGGTGGTACTCGGTGATATCACCAGCCATGCCGCCACGCCCAGTTGTTGACCCCATTGTCGGCGGCTATCGACGAATTCCCGTGATGCAAATCGGCGCCGATGTGTTCTGTGATACTAAGCTCATTTCGGCTGAGCTGGCAGCACGTTTTTCAAAACCTGAGCTCAACCCTTTTCCAGAGTCAGCTCTTCTAGAGACAAATAAGGATGCAATTGATTACTCGCATAACGTTGATACAAACATTTTTATGGCAGGCGTCCAGTCGTCTAAGCCATTGGCGATGTTAGTCGCGGTGTTTAAATTATTCTCCCCACTCGACGGGCTAAAGTTCATTAAAGATCGAGCAAGTATTCAAAAACGCTCATCTTTGAAACCAATTGGGTATCGCCGCGCCAATGACTTGCTTGATCAGCACTATCATCAAATGGAAGTAATGTTAAAGTCGAGCTCCTATTTATTTAGTGATGATAAACCAAGCGTCGCTGACTTTTCGGCTTATCACAACCTTTGGTTCAAACATCTAACCCAAGGCAGTTCCACGCTAGAATCGAAGCCTTCTGTTAATGCTTGGTTTCAACGAATGGCGAAATTTGGTCATGGTGAGGAAATAGAAGGTTCGAAATCAATCGCATTTTCTGCCGCAAAAGAAACCCAAACACGTGAGATCACCGATGCCAACTTACGTCATGACCATATCGGTAAAAAAGTAAGCATTGCTCCAAATGATTACGCTAAAGATGCAGTAGACGGTGTATTGCTCGGTACCGACGACTATCGCTGGATCATAGCGCGGGAGACCAATGACTTTGGTCGTATCAACGTGCACTTCCCTAAACAAGGGTTTGAGTTGAACTTAGTCTCCTAAACGCTTTAACCAATCGATTGCGGTAGCGAATGTTTCAGTCATGTTGTTATGGCCCGCAGATGAAAAAAGTACGCTTTGATAAGGCTTGCCAGCTTGCTCCAGTGCGCTGAGTTTCTGTATAGAGAGATCGACTGGGATACTGCCATCGTCTTTACCAAATATCCAAAGGCCCGGGATCTCTAACGCTGCCAGGTCTTCACTGGAATCAGTGTCTCTGCCTAAAAACCCAGGCCATACATACGCACGCTTTCGAGCATTTAGCGCCTCTTGATAGCTCGGAACGCTAGCCGAATCAGAATCAGCTGTGTACTTGCTGAAAATATCTTCTTCACTAACTTTGCATACTGGCCCACTCCAGATCAACATAAAATCGACCACAGGCTTTCCGGCTGCTTTATCTTTTTTAGCCGCCAGCGGAACAATCCAACCGGCTTGGCTTATTCCGCTTAAGCCAATAGTTAAACCTTCGCTTGCGTGATAGGAGCTTAGGAACTTAGCGGCTGCAAGAGAATCATCGGCTAGTAAGTCAATATTTTTACCGCTAACGCTTTGCTTACCCTCATAGTTGCCTCCAGATTTCCCGACACCACGCTTATCATAAACAAGAGCCATTATTCCATTATCGGCAAAGCGTTTAGCAATATCGAGGTTTCGACTTTGCGGGCCAGAGCCGTGAACAAACACCACCGCTGCGTAAACATCTCGATCTTTTGGTTCAATGATCGAGGCAGAAAGAGTAGCGCCTGCGCTGTCAAATTCAATTTCGTCAATTTGGTATGTATCTGCCGCATTGGCTTCTGAAAAAAGAGCTAAGACTAATACACAAGCTAGAGAGCCAATTCCTTTCTTCGACTGCATGGTTATTCAGAGGTCGTTGGATTTTTAATTACTCACGAGTATTTCGCCTAGTCAAACAAATGTCAAAGAGCTATTTCGTACCAGAACGATGTATTTAGCCCTAAAACGAAAAGAGCCCCTGCGCGTCTCTGCACAGGGGCTCTTTAAAATCTCAAGCAAGATTAGCTTATGAAAGCTTCTCTTTGATTCGTGCCTTACGGCCAGTCAATTCACGCAAGTAGTACAACTTAGCACGACGAACCGCACCACGACGTTTAACTGTTACTGAATCAATTAATGGGCTGTGCGTTTGGAATACGCGCTCAACACCTTCGCCGTAAGACATCTTACGAACCGTGAACGCTGAATGCAGACCACGGTTACGCTTTGCAATTACAACGCCTTCATAGGCTTGTAAACGCTCACGGTTACCTTCTTTAATTTTTACTTGAACAACTACTGTGTCACCTGGGCCGAAGTCCGGGATGTTAGCGTTCAACTGCTCGTTGTTAATGTCATCAATAATGTTAGTCATTTTAATCTCCAACTCTACTATTCAACGCGGTATTGCTTGAAGGAAGTATCGTCTATCAAATTCATTCCACTAATTCAGATTATCCGAAGTAGCTTTTCTGTACTCAGCTAACAGATCAAGTTGATCATCTGTTAACTTAATTTTTTCTAATAACTCTTCAGTTACTAATTCTGGCCGTCGCTCTAGGGTGCGAACAAATGCTTGTTGTTCGCGCCATTGTGCGATGGCTTGATGATCGCCGCTAAGCAATACATCGGGCACTTTTTGACCAGCAAATGTCTCTGGTCGCGCATAGTGCGGGCAATCTAACATGCCTTGGGCGAACGAATCTTGTTCAGCAGACTCGCGATTACCTAAGCTATCTGGCAATAATCGCGCTATCGCATCAATCATTACCATTGCGGGTAATTCGCCGCCTGATAACACAAAGTCACCAATCGACCACTCTTCGTCAACATGATGCTCGATTACTCGTTCATCAATACCTTCATAACGACCTGCCAATAAAATCAGCGAGTCAGTCGCAGCGAACTGCTTTGCTGTTTGATGATCAAAGCGTTTGCCTTGAGGGCTCATATAAACCACTTTGGCGCCTGGCTTAGCATGAGACCTAGCGGCCTTAATAACTTTAACCATTGGCTCTGGCGTCATCACCATACCAGGACCACCACCATAAGGCCGGCCGTCGACAGTGTTATGTTTGTCGTCGGCGTAAGCCCGAGGGTTATGAAGCGTCAAACTAAGCACATTCTGCTTAATCGCTCGACCAATTACACCCTCGTCTGTGATCGCGCTGAACATACCTGGAAAAATTGAAATAACGTGTAGATCCATTTTTCGGTCGGTTTTTCAAGTCGCTAGTCTTCTAATAAAAAGCTCGGATCCCAATCTACTAACATGGTCCCAGCTTCTAAATCAATTTCTAATACTGTCTCATCTGTGTACGGTATCAGCACATCACCTTTACCGTCTTCGATGTTTTTACAAACAAGCACATCATTGGCTCCAGTTTCAAGAATTGATTTTACCTGTGCAATTTCGCCAGATTCATTCTTAACCTTTAGCCCAATTAGCTGTTGCCAATAAAACTCGCCCTGAGGCAGCTTTGGCAAATCGCTTTGCTTGACAAAAATAACTTGACCACTCATGGCCATTGCTTGATCTCTGTCAGTGACACCGTCGAGTTCAGCGACAATGCCTTGACCTTGCTCTCGACAGTTCAACACCTTAATTGGTGTTGGGTCTGCTTTTGAGCGTGGTGCTTGTAAATACCAGGTTTTATACTGGCTTATGTCAGCGCGGTTGCGTGTGTAGGAGTGGAGTTTTACCCAGCCTTTAACACCCCATACGCCGACAAGTTTGCCGAGTTCTACGTACACCTTATTTATTACTGCTATATAAGGCGAAGAGAATTACTCAGCTGCTTCTTCCGCATCAGCGGCAGGAGCTTCTTCAGCAGGCGCTTCTTCAGCAGCTGCTTCTGCTTCGGCCGCTTTCTTAGCTTCGGCTTCAGCTGCTTCTTGTGCTTTAACTGCATCTGCTTCAGCTTTAGCCGCCGCTGCTTGTTTTGCTTCAGTTGCTGCAACTAGTTTGGCTTTCTCAGCTTCTAGTGCTTCAGGGCCTTTTGCGAATTGCTTAAGCAAGCTCGCAACACGATCAGAAGGCTGAGCGCCTTTGCTAATCCAATATTCAACGCGCTCCATATCAACACGCAAACGATCTTCACCACCAACTGCACGAGGGTTAAAAAAACCAACGCGCTCGATGAAACGGCCACGCGGTGCGCGACGTGAGTCAGCGACCATAATGCCGTAGAAAGGACGTTTTTTTGCGCCACCACGGGCTAAACGAATAGTTACCATAATTTGTGTACTCTGTTTTTAATGTGTTCGCCGATTGCTAGGCAGTCAGCATTTGTTTAACTTCTTAAAGACTCATTAAGGCTCATAGTACTGTGCCTTTGTTCGAGTTTTTCTAATCGTAAAGGGTTCACCCTCACGAGGCGCGCGATTTTAGCCCGTAAGGTGTGAAATTGAAAGTTATTTGGGGTAAATATGAAGAAAATCAGCGGGTTTTACAGTTTACAACCCAGATAGGCGCTCTGGGGCCCGAATATAGCTGATTTTTAGCCCATACAACACAGTGTTATTAGTGCAAACTAGCCTAAACTAAATAGGTTCTAAGGCTAACAAACAGACTATTTAGCACGCTATACCTTGTGCTATTTTGCCAATGCTCATAAAATCCGCGCGCCGAGCCATAGTTCCATTGCTTCGTGACCATAGTTGCCGAACTTCTTAACCATAGATTCCTAACTTTGTCACATAGTTATACAGTACCGTTCAGCAGTTAAGTTCATAGTGAACTCAATCCAAATTCACTCAACAACCCGGGCCTCCCATGTTTGAGAATTCAGCGTCACGACGCAGCAGTATAAAAAATGATGTCCTTTCCGGTTTAACCGTTGCGTTAGCTCTTGTACCAGAAGCGGTGGCATTCGCATTGATCGCCGGTGTTGAGCCGTTGGTCGGACTATACGCCGCGTTTATGGTGGGACTCATCACGGCAGTGGCCGGCGGTCGACCCGGTATGATTTCAGGTGCCACAGGCGCATTGGCAGTTGTTATGGTCGCCTTAGTAGCGGATCACGGCGTGCAATACTTGTTTGCCACGGTTGTACTTATGGGTCTACTTCAAATGGCGGCCGGTGCATTGCGTATTGCCCGATTTATTCGATTAGTACCCCACCCTGTTATGCTGGGTTTTGTTAACGGCTTGGCGATTGTGATTTTTCTTGCACAGCTCGGTCAATTTGGCGAGCCAGGCCAGCCTGGTTGGGCAACTGGCACTTTCTTAGAAGGCAGCATTTTAGACGTAGCCTGGTTAGCAGCTGACCAATTAACCATCATGCTTGCTTTGGTTGCAGTAACGATGGCAATCATTAAGTTCTTGCCAATGCTAACAACAGCGATACCGTCATCATTAGCAGCAATTGTGGTCGTTTCGTTGGCGGTATTTGGTATGCAAATCGACACAAAAGTGGTCGGCGACGTAGCCTCAATTGCTGGAGGTTTACCAAGCTTTAGTATTCCTTCGGTACCGTTCACTCTTGAGACGCTTGGCATCATTTTTCCATACGCGGTTATTCTAGCCGCAATTGGTTTGATCGAATCTCTATTAACCTTGCGTTTGATTGACGAAATCACAGAAACACGCGGCAACGGCAATCGCGAGTGTTTTGGCCAAGGTTTAGCAAACACCGCAACCGGCCTCTTCGGCGGCATGGGCGGTTGCGCCATGATTGGTCAAAGCATGATCAACGTGAACTCGGGCGGCCGTGGGCGCTTATCTGGTATCACCGGTGCACTTGCGCTATTGGTGTTCATTTTGTTTGCATCATCACTGATCGAGCAAATCCCAATCGCTGCGTTGATCGGTGTAATGTTCATCGTAGTCATCGGTACTTTTGAATGGAGTAGTTTTCGCATTATTCGCCGTGTACCTAAGCAAGATGCATTCGTGCTGATCACCGTATCTGCGGTCACCGTTTTCACCGACTTGGCAATTGCTGTGATCGTTGGCGTTATTATTTCGGCCCTGGTATTCGCATGGAACCATGCCAAGCAAGTAACTGTTGAAAAGCGTGAGAATAGATACGGCTCGCATTACTACACAGTACACGGGCCATTATTCTTTGGCTCAACGTCTTCATTCGCAGAGCATTTTACGCCAGCCGATGACAATGTTGACGTAATTATCGACTTTGCCGACTCTCGAGTAGCCGACCATTCTGGAATTGAGGCGATCGACGCCTTAGCGATGCGATATAAAAAGAACAATCGCACTTTGCATTTAATACACCTTAGCCCCGAGTGTAAAAAGCTGTTGAAGAAAGCAGGCGATATGGTCGAAGTAAATGTGGTAGAAGATCCAAACTATTTCGTCGCAATTGAGAGCGCTGATTGGGATGCTGATGCGCCCTCTGAAGCATAGAAATTTGCTAGGCTAAGACGATTTTCCTAGCGCTAGGATCCATGCGCACTTATGATGGAGAAATTCTATTTTCATCATGGAGTGCGCAATGACCGTTAAAAATGGTTTTATCTACGCCTTGATCGCTTATGTGATCTTCGTTTTCGTTCAGTCGCTGTTTTTTAAGTTCGTCGGCTCAGAAGAAACCGATATTATTTTTTCGACCATCGCAACATGGATGAACGGAGTCGGTCTTGGCTTTATTGCACCGACATTTGAATCAATCGGTGGTTACGTCGTTGGTGGAATTGAGCTAATCGCTAGCATTCTACTGCTTTTAGTCGCAACACGCCGACTGGGCGCCGCGATAGGCTTTTGTGTAATCTCTGGCGCAATCTTCTTTCACTTGGCGACACCACTTGGTGTTAATCGCGTGGTCAACGCCGCAGGCGACACGGATGGTGGCATCTTATTTTATATGGCCTGCGGAGTTTGGTTGAGCTGCTTATTGATTTTCCTACTTAGTAAAAAAGAAACTAAGCTCGACTAAACCTATTTGAACAGCCACAGTAATAAACCAGTTGCGGTTATGCTTTTGATAAACCCGCTCGCCTTAAGCATATTTACAAAGCTAGGTATTTCGCAATTGCTTTGCGATTTCAATCTATGCAGATTAGCTAAGTGCTTTTCTGAGTGACTTTCTTATCCACTAGTTTCTTGAGAATCAGCGCAGCAATAGCCCCCAACAATCCCATGCCGGCAATAACAAGATAATAAATTGCGTAGCCAGCTTTACCAGGATAAGCGGCAAGCAAAAAGTTGTTGAGTTTAGGTAAGTATACATCGGGCGCATAGCCCACAAAGGAGATTAGACCAATTGCCAAGCCTTTAACTGGATTCGAGACATCACAACTTTCAAGGGTTGCCCAAAATATTCCGCGCACGGCGTAGGTTAGAAAACCGATGACTAGCACAATCCCCAATAACAAAGTTACGCTCACACCAACCGGCACTATAGCCAAAGCCGCAAGTGCAAGGGATGCGAGCACCATTAGGATTGCCAGAACCTTTTCAATATTGAAAAAGTCACCGACAAAGCCTGCTGAAACAGCTCCGATTGGACGCATCCAAAGCTTTGCTACGGTAATAGATGCAACCGCCACTGCTGTAAGCCCCATCTCACTCTGCATATAGACCGAAAATGAGTAAGTAGCCCAAAATAATTGATAGCCGGTCATGATGCAAAAAGCACAAAGCCATATCTCAGGCTTGCATAGAACCTCATAGACTTGACTAAAAAATCGGGCTATTGATCGACCCTTTTTCTCAGCAACTACTCGATCAATTGGGTCGTCGAGAATAAAAAATGCAATAGGTGCAAGGGCTAGCATCATGCCTACATAAAGCCAAATAACCTTCACCATGGCATCAGGGGTACCTTCGCCGTCAGCCCCGGTAAAATAGGCAAAGATAACGACTGCAATAGACCCTAAAAGTGCCTCAATTAAGCCACGTCCGCCATCTAAGATCCCGAAGAAGCGCCCTTGCTCCTCAGGTTTTGCCAGCAAAGTTGTTACTTTGATCAAAGCGGCCCAAAACGTCAAGCCTGCGGAAATTCCCCAACCTACAAAAATATACGTAATTTCCGTCGCTGACGGGATACTAGCGAACCACACGCCAAGTAAGCCGGCCATCAACAATGAAAAAGACATTAATATGCGTGGAGACACTCGGTCAGCAAGCCAGCCGCTAGGGATGTAAGTAACGACGTAAATAATGCCCAGCCAAAAATAGTTATCGTTGATCTGAGCCGAGGTGATTCCAAAGGTCTCAACAATACTGACTTCAAAGTTTTGCCTAAGATAAATCAACGGATAAATATTACCCGCGATCAAAACGAGCACTGCAAGTTTTAAATACCGTTGAGCGGTTGTCATCTCATTTGTTTGAGGTCTTGATTGCATGATGTATAAGCTCTTTGATTTTCGAGCCCTTTTGGCCCACTACCTAATGACCATGCTAACACTGAAGTCTTGCGAGTAGGTAATTAGGCACCTAACACTTCAAACACACCCGCGCGGTAAACTCGGCCGAGGCAATAAACTAAAAGATCCTAAGGAGCTCAACTGATGCACAAGCCCGTTTCCAAAATTAAAATGCTAGCGTTTTCACTATTGCTACTAGGCACGTCACAATTGGGCTTGACGCAATCGATAAGCAAGCCTGAAAAAGTTGGTATGTCGAGTGAGCGACTCGAGCACTTGGACCGTCTAGGCAAAGCTTATGTAGAGAACGGACATTACTCCGGCTTGGTAACCCTAGTCGCTCGAAAAGGTAAAATAGTGCACTTCAAGGCTCATGGAAACTATGGAGTTGATAATGCTAAACCGATGGAACAGGACACCTTGTTTCGAATTTACTCAATGACCAAACCCATCACGGCGGTCGCAGCCATGACCTTGTATGAACAAGGGAAATTCCACATGAACGACCCTGTGAGCAAGTATCTACCACAATTTGCTGATCAAAAAGTACTGATTGACGGAGAGCTCGTTGCACCCGAAACGCCAATGCTAATGCGCCAGCTTTTTATGCATACGGCTGGGCTGACCTACGGATTTGTTGCTGACAACCCTGTCGATGTGGCCTACCAAAAAGCACAGCTATTTCAGAGTGCCAATTTAGACGAATTTATTGCCAAGGTCGCCAAACTGCCGCTGCGCTATCAACCCGGGGAACGTTACCATTACAGCGTTAGTATGGATGTGCTTGGCGCCGTTATCGAAAAACTGAGCGGTATGCCGCTCGATCAGTATTTCGCTCAGACTATCTTTGAACCCCTCAAGATGAACGATACCTTCTTCGAGCTACCTCAGGCCAAAAAGGCTCGTTTCGCTAGCGACCAGTTTTGGGATGCGAAGAATAACAAAGTAATGGCGATGCCTGCCGACCAATCTCGCTCGTTCGATAAGGTAGGATTATTCATGGGCGGTGGAGGTTTAATATCCAGCGCTTACGATTACTTTCGCTTTTCGCAAATGGTTCTTAACGGTGGCGAGCTCGACGGTGCAAGGATACTTGGACCAAAGACAGTCGAATATATGGCTTCGAATCATATGACACCTGAGGTGCGTGCCGTAGGTAAGCACAATCTGCATGCGGGCCAAAGTATGGCATTGGGCTATGGCGTAGTGACAAACCCTGCATTGATGCCGTCAACATCGTCCAAAGGCGAACTATCATGGGCTGGGCTTGCAGGCACAAAATTTTGGATAGACCCAAAGGAAGAATTAATAGGAATTGCACTAGTCCAGCTCTATAACTCATCCTGGCCATTGCGCTTCGATTTAAAAGTTGGCGCTTATCAAGCAATAGAAACACTTAACTAAAGAAGTTTAGGTGATGAAATATCGCATAAACAGGTCTGTTTTATAACACGGGAGCCTCAATCTAAAGATTCCTCATAACCTAATTTGAAAGCTGATCATGGATACTAAAGTCACAATAATCGCTATCGGCGTTAGCGCTATCGCCAGTTCCGCACTAACCGCTGGCGTCATGAATATGGGTAAGTTGCCGCAGACGCCTGTAGCGACTTCAAGCACACTAGCGCTTGAAGTCGCTCAACTGAGAGAAGACTTATCTAAAGAAATCCAAGCCCGTGAAGCAATACAGCAACAGCTATTAAGTAGAGCGTCGAGCGCTACAGCACCTGCATCGCAAACATCGACTACAGAGCAAACTCTGCAAGCTCAGCTTCAAGCGGCTGTAGCAGCCCCCAATAGCAATGCGCAAGATCGTCAAGCAGAACTCGAACGTATTCGTGAACAACGACGTACCGAACGATTAGCCCGCCAGCAACCTGGTTATCGCACAAACCAACTTGTCGAGGCGGGTTTTGCTCAAGAAGAAGCGGCTCGAATAGTGCAATTAGAATCTCAAGAGTCATTACGACAATTGCAGCAACAATATGAGTTACGACGCGCTCGCTCAGAGCAAAGCGGTTCTGATATTGCTAATTTAAACCCTATTAGAGCCGAGCTCGGCGACGAAAACTATGAACGTTATCTCGAAGCAAACGGCTGGCCTACTGCGGCAAGAATTGGCTCTGTCATCGGCGGATCACCTGGCGAAAATGCGGGTCTGCGAGCCGGCGATCAAATAACGTCTTATGCGGGTCAACGGGTTTTCAATTTGAATGAAATAAATAACCTAACCGTCCAAGGTACCGTTGGCGAAAGCGTTTTAGTCGAAGTTGAAAGAGACGGATCGTCGGTTCAACTGACTATACCTCGTGGGCCAATTGGTGTTAGCAGCTCTGGCCGCGGACGCTTCAGGCGATAGCGATAAACAAACCACTACCTAATTGCTACCCGCTCTGACGATCGTTAGTCTTGCTTAGATCTAGACCTTGAGGTTGTTTGTCGCAACGAAAAAAGTACACGGTATTGGTTGTAAATTCATCAACCGCATACTGTCGCTCTTGCTTGAAACAAATATCACCATCTGATGAATTAGAGCGCGCGTAGAGATCGCCCAGTCTATCTCGAAAACTATCTGACTGAGTTCGCCGACGAATGTTTCTAGAGCGATTAAACGTGCGGGCGAATCGCTCGACTTTCTTAGGAAACAAGTCCGCATATCGGGCAGCTTCTTGTTGCGCAAATAAGCGCACCGTAGCGTAATCAAAGCGAATGGTAGGGCTAGCATCGCCTTCTCCTTCAGCTCCGTTCGAAGACTGGTTTTTCGCATCATCCTCAGCTTTTTGCGACGGTTCAACGGCCTCGCTCACCAGGCTGTCTTCTCCGCTCTCAACACTGGTAGACCCTAAGGATGGATCAGCGAGTGTGTCGATCTTTGCTGGTAAAGGCAATTGTTGATTCAGAGTCTGCTCAAATCGCTCTTCTTGCTCCACTTGCTTCAGAAACACCGTCAAACTTGGCGGGCGTTGAAAACCACTTAAGCTCAAGGTCGGTAGGTCAGGTAAGGCTAAGGCCAATATCATGTGGGCGATCGCCGCTAATAACAATGCTGACTTGAGGTGGTCACGCCGAAAGTCGTAACGGAGGGTTCTGCGAATGCGTCGACTGTAAATTCGACTTAAGCGGAACAATAAAATAGGCGGGCCAGAGTGAGACATCAACCTAGCTTAGCAGATAAAAGAAAAGACAGTATGGAGGTGCTTGTAGGTTTCATTAAGCATTTGGGTCTCATTAACAACCGCAGGAGTGCGTTGTTTCATGTCATAGGGTCGTGCATGCTTACTATAGACCGCTGCTTCGCAGCAATACTTACCCATTATCATGCTCTTTCATTTTAGCGCCCATATAGGCATTAACGCAGCTTTGCACATGACGAAAACGATCGCCGCCTAAATGCACGCCACCGTACCATCGAGTCACCACAATCAAATGGTCAAATAACTGTTCGCGCTCGAGCATTCTTAGAATGATCATGCCTGCGCCACTCTCACCATCGTCATTTTTCACTTGAGTTCCGTCGGCGTAAATCACTGCCCAGGTGTTGTGCGTCGCCTTAGCGTACTTTTTCTTAGCACAAAGCTTGCGCAAAAATGCTTTCACATCGCTAGGCTGCTTCACGACCCCGCCACTAACCGCGTATTTTGACCCGCGATCGGTCACCACATTTTCGATTTGCAGCACGCGCTCTACTTAGGGCGATTTGCCGCCAATATGTCACCTAATCCGCCGTAAAAGCTTCCACCTAAGCGAGATAGCGGATCCATTTTTTTCGCATCTAAATGCAGCCGACCATTATCTTGTGGAACAACAATGTCATCATCAATAGTTACGCTTTGGATCTCTCCATAAATTACTGCTTGAGGTGTGTTGCCAATCTCATCTAAACGATACAAGCTGCATGCAATGGCGATATCACAATCGACAATTCGCGGTAACTCAAAGCCCTCAATTGAGGTGAGATCTAGTTTAGCAAGATCAACTTCAGATTCGCCATGCGCAAGTGTCGCTGCACTAGCATTTACCGATGCTAAGTGTCGAGTGCTCGGAATATGTACTACAAAATCTTTACGCTCACGAATATTTAAACGAGTATCTTTTTCTTCTTTGGCATCTTTTTTACCAGCCGAAATCATCAATAAAGGAGGGTCACTGCAAATACCCGTGAAGAACGAGTATGGAGCCAAGTTATGACTCCCGTCACCATTTGCCGTAAGTACCCAAGCGATAGGCCGCGGCACAATTGTCTGAACCATAGTGCCGTAACACTGGCCAACGGAAAGAGTTTTAAAATCAATGAACATATTATTTAGAAGGGTTAGCTATGATAAACCAAATCGGCGGCTTTCTAGAGGTAGCTTTGCTTGAAGTGTCGACGACACAAGGAGACATATCGCTCATTACCACCAATTTCGACTTGAGAGCCTTCCTTGAGTGCATTGCCCTGCTCATCAACACGTACAACCATGTTGGCTTTTGAGCCACAGTGACAAATAGTTTTAAGCTCTTGGAGCTCATCGGCCCACGCGAGTAAGGCTTTGCTGCCAGGAAATAGTTGCCCCTGAAAGTCAGTACGAATACCGTAACAGAGCACAGGAATTCCAAGCTTGTCACACACATCACTGAGTTGCCATACTTGGGCTTCACTTAAAAATTGTGACTCATCGACTAAAACACAATTAATCGCTTTTTCGGCATGGCTGTTTTGCACATGTCTTAATAGGTCGTCATCGGCATTAAATAAATCCGCCTCTTGAGATAGGCCAATACGTGAACTCACCTTGCCCTTGCCATAACGGTCATCGAAAGCCGCCGTCAACAACAAAGTATGCATTCCTCGCTCACGGTAATTAAAGCTCGACTGCAGCAATGTAGTCGACTTACCAGCGTTCATGGTTGAGTAATAAAAATAGAGTTTGGCCATATTAACAATTCAAATGCGAAGTCAGCTCAAAGCGTGATTTATCAGGGTATTAAGAAATGTGTTTCGCACACGATCAGCATCAACTCGCATAGCCGCCTGCACTAAAGGCCGACTCTGCCAATGTGGCACGGCATATTCAATGCCGCTGCTTGCTTTTTGATTTAGAGCCAACTGTCCGATCGCCATACCTTCAGGTATCACACGTGCTCCGCCTGATATAAACTCGAAGGCGCTCTCTTCGACTACACAAACAACCGCACTAGCATCGTGCATTGCGCATTGTCTCACAGGACTCTCAACACCGGCTTGGTTTTGGTCAGCGGTATAAAAATCAACATAAAAACGACTGCTGTCCCAAATGAGCTTACCTGTTTGACCAGCATTGTCTCGCAGGCACGCTAAGTGCTCGTCGCTCAACATTACCTCTAGAGTCACATCGAGACCAATAATTTTCAATGGCCAATCATGAGCACACACAATGTCAGCAGCGTGGGGGTCACCTAAAAAATTAGCTTCGGCTAGTGGAGAGACATTGCCTGCTTGTTGGACCGTGCCGCCCATCACAATAAGCTGCTTAAGCTTACTTGCTAAGGTCGGATCTTGACCTACCGCAAGTGCGATATTCGTTAACGGCCCCACCGCCACCACGGTGATTTCTCCCGGTTGCTCGTTGGCCATACGCACGATAAAGTCAGCGGCTCGTTCATTGGCCACATTTATTGTGGGTTTATCGAGGTTTAGATTCCCTAAACCGTCAACGCCATGAACAAAATCAGGCGCGGGCAAACGTTTTTGAACCAGCGGCTTACTGGCACCTTTTACAACCGGAATATCGGGCCTTGCGAATATTTCTAACAGTTTTAAGGCATTACGACTCGTGTTATCAATATCAGCATTGCCAAATACGGTGCTTAGCCCAAGCAAGTCGATCTTAGGATGTGCGATAGCAAAGGCGATCGCTTGAGCGTCATCAATACCAGGGTCGGTATCAATAATAATCTTGTGCATTTAAATATTAGCTTTCGAGTTGATCTAAAGTGGGAATTGATGGCATTGCTCCAAAGCTCTCAACCGCAAGTGCGGCCGCGCGACACGCTCGATCTAAGGCTTCAAGGTCTTTTAAACCATCAACAATACTCGCAATAAAGTAACCAACAAAGGTGTCACCTGCAGCGGTGGTATCAACCACGTTAGCGGTAGTGGCATCTACTTTAGTAACATCACCATTGTTGACAAGCACCACGCCTCGTTCTCCCAGAGTAATTATTATGCGAGTTTCAGGCATCTTTGCTGCCAGCGTATCGACGACTTGATCTAACGCGTCTTGAGAGGCTAATGCTTGAGCTTCACCCAAATTCACTATCAGGGTATCTAATTTTTCCAGCGGTAAAGACAATATATCGTTGCTCATCGGCGCGGGGTTCAACACCACTTTCAAGCCTTGCGAAACCGCCAAATCGAAGGCGTGAGCGATTGCATTGGTTTCGTTTTGCAACAACAAATAGTCTCCCGAATTGTATTCGCTTATCGCGCTTTCTAAGCTTGCATTTTCAAAACCTTGATTTGCACCGCCGTGTAATAAAATTGAATTCTCTCCATTACGGTCAACTTGAATAATCGCATGACCGCTTGGCTCAGCTACTGACTCGAGCAAAGAAATGTCTACGCCACTAGCTTCAAGATAAGTGGACACCCATTGGTCGGCCTCAGAAAGACGGCCAATATGTCTAACGTCTCCACCTGCACGCGCGATTGCTACCGACTGGTTCGCGCCCTTACCTCCCAGCACAGTTGACATGCTATCACTGGCCAAGGTCTCTCCTGCTTGAACGAAATGATCTACTCGGTAAACATGATCAATATTGATTGATCCAAAATTTAATATCCGTGGCTTCATAATTTCTCCGTGAAGTTAAGTACTCGAGCGCTCTATGTTTTTAATAAACCAATCTCTCGCAAACGTTGTTCCAAATAGTCGCCGGCATTAATGTTGTCAAATTGTTGAGGATGTTTTCGGTCGACACATTGCTCTAAACAATTCAGCGACACTTCTGGACTGGGGTGAACAAAAAATGGAATTGAGTAGCGGCTTCTGCGAGCCGCATCACCCTTTGGGTTGACTACTCGATGCGTAGTAGATGGGAATTTTGCATTGGTCAATCTCTGTAACATATCGCCAACGTTACAAATAATAGTGCCTTCGATCATGTTAATTGGAACCCAATCGCCTTGGCGGCTGAGGACCTCTAAACCATCTTGCTCTGAGCCAGCAAGTAAGGTGATAAGGTTTATATCTTCATGCTCGGCCGCGCGAAGGTTCGGGATATCAGCATCGAGAATTGGCGGGTAGTGCAAAACGCGCAACAAGGTTTCGCCAGCATATATACGTGAATCGAAATAGTCTTCTGGCAACTCTAAAGACACGGCGAAAATCATTAAAACTCTGCGCGCTAAGCCTTCGAGTTTGGCATAGAGAGTTTCAAAGATTGCTTGAAATTCGATCGGCTCAGCTGGCCAAATATTGGGAGACAAATGCTCAAACCCGTCTACTTGATGGCCAATATGATAAAACTCTTTAAGATCGGAATGTTTCGAATCCTTGGCTTTCTCAACACCAAAAGGAATATATCCACGTGAGCGATCTCGCTCGGCACCTTCATATTGAATCTTAGTTTTAGTGGGCAACGCAAAAAAGCCTTCGGAGGCGGACCAGGCCGCCTGTATTAATTGCGGGTCAAGCTCATGCCCCGTAATTCCAGCAAAGCCCCACTCTTGATAAGCATCTCTAAACTCAGTTAAAAACTGTTCGCAATCTGAATCAAAACGGCGAATATCGAGGATAGGAATACGGCTCATACGAACTTAATGGTGAGTTAATATAGGTTTGTCTGAAGATATAATAGCACCTTCACGCTTGCGGCGTTTACTGAGCAATCGAATTTAAGTCTCCGCTAGCTAACCTTACCATTTACATAGAACCATTTGCCGCCGATACGTTGAAATTGTGACACCTCGTGGTGCGCTTGTTTTTGACTGCCCTCATCCAGAAAATAGGCTTTAAATTCAACTACGCCGAGATCACCTTTTTGAGAGTTTGAAACGATCTCTAAACCTTGCCAGTTGATGTTTCGTTGCGACAAACTGGCTGCATCGAGACTGTGTGCCAAACTCGGAAGCCAAGTTTCTTTTAAATAGTGGCCAAAGCCACCTAGGGCAAAAGCGCTATAACGAGAGCGCATAAGCTTAACCGGTGTACTTGCGTGTTTTTCACCTTCGAGCAAAGGCTGGCAACATTGATTGAACGCCTTATTACTTTGGCAAACACATGAATTCATGGCCACATCGAGTTTTATACAAAATAGCGCGAGGCAATTTGGTTAGCCGCAAGGCGTCCGGCCTCATTGCCTTGTTCAATAAGCTCAGCGTATGCCATTAGCGGATGCACCATCTTAGGCTGCCCTGCGCTCTTCGCATCATGATCATCACCCCAAAATTTAGAATAAACTTTCACGCTACTGTTTTGGCTCGTTTCTGAGGCCTCTTTGCTCAAGCCCATTTGCCGAATAAATTGCCATTGCTGCTGATCATTAATGTAAACCGACACGCCATCGATATTCATCTGCGTTTCATTTGCATAACGATACGCCGCGGCTTTGCCTCCAATTTGAGCATCAAAATCGACAAATTCCGATGATTCCAGCCAAGTCAAATCAGGGGATGAATATTCGCCTAAATAAGTGCGCTTAGAAAGCGTTGAATATTGCTCTACCCAGCGACCAATCAATTGATGCCGTGCACGCCATTCGCGCTGTTTAACGGTGCTAACACCGGAGGTGTTACTGACGATAGTTTCAACGAAGAACCCCTGATCTTTCAGTTCACGTAATACCGAGCCGCAAACACCCATGGCAACATTTGCACACTGGGCCACTGTTCGATAGTTTTGATTAAGTAATTCAGGTTTGGTGAGCAAGGCATAAATTACCTGCATATCAGTCGCGCTAAAAGGTTTAGCGGGTTTGATTTGAGTAAGCCCATCGGCAATTAATTGACCTTCAATAAAGACGAAATACGGAGACAAATTGATATAGGCATTGCCGCTTGCATCAACATAATTTACCTCCAGGTCGCGCAGTGCTTTACCCAGTTTAGCATCAATGTAGTTAGTCATAATCATCGGCGGTCGCCCTTCTGCCGCGGATTTGAGTAACTTCACAACAGGCTCAAGCATGTTTCGGCTAAGCCCGTTTTTAACCTCGCAGACAAGCTCTAGCTCGCTGCCGCTGATAGCAAAACACATATCTGGCCAAAGCCCCGTGCCTAGAACCGTATTTTTATCGGTCATCTCAAGGCGCAAGCCGCTTTTAGCATGCAATGCATCAACCGCCCTTGCGGCAATACGCTCTTCAACTGAAATCTTGGTGCTCATGGCGCAATCATGTGCGTTTTTAATAAAAATGGCTCAATCATGAACATTATTTTAGTCTATGAATCATTAGCGTTGATTGGCACTTTTACGAGATTTGAACCTTAAAGAGCCAAAATAACACTAAAATGATCAACATTAAGCAATACTTAGTCGCATACTCAACATTTATCGCGGGTATTAAATAGCCCAACCAGGCCCTTTACTCTCTTAAACCCTATGAAAACTTATACCCTGTACAAAACACTTCAGAGCCTTTTACTAGCCGCCGCAATGCTGTTCAGTGCTAACGCAGCCGCCAAACACCATCAAAACTGGCAATTAAACCCGTCAAACTCAAACGTCAGCTTTATTAGCATTAAAAAGAGCAATATCGCTGAGACTCATACTTTCGCCCAGTTTGATGGAAAGGTCGATGGGGGCACCGCGACAGTCACAATTAAAACCGAGAGCATTGAATCAAATGTGGATATTCGCAATCAGCGAATGCGCGAGTTCCTTTTTGAAACTGGGCTTTTCCCCGAAATCACGATCAAAGCCAACGTTGAAGCTGCTCTTGCTGAACTCGAAGTTGGTCAGTCTCAGTTAATCAGCCTGCCTGCCAATTTAAGTATGCATGGTGTTAGCAAAGATATAGACCTTGCAGTGCGTGTAAGTAAGCTCAGTAAAACTCGTTTACTGGTCAGCAGTTCGCAGCCGGTTTTAATTAGAGCTAAGGATTACAATATGCTCGAAGGCGTGGTGAAGTTGTCTAGCCTAGTCAACAATTTGGCCATCGCTGAAACCGTACCCGTGAGTTTTTCGCTGGCGTTCGAAACTCAATAGCCGCAGAGCCATTCGAAAACTAGAATGGCAATCAGTGTTGCAGAGCTGCTAGCCGACTTACCACAAGTTGGATCAGTAACATGGATTGGCTTACGCCCTGAACGCCGTGCCCCCATTAAGGTAGTAGACCATGTTATTGCGGATCAACACGAAGGCTTAATTGGCGATCGTTATTCTGGTAGCAGTGGTAAACGGCAGGTAAGTATTAGCCAGCAAGAACATCTTGCAGTAATAGCAAGCTTACTAAGTATTGAGCGCTGCCCACCTGAGCTTTTACGTCGAAACATCTGCGTTAGCGGAATAAACTTACTAGCCTTAAAGGGCAAAGCCTTTAAGGTTGGCGACGCAGTGTTGAAGTTTACTGGTTTGTGCCACCCCTGCTCATTCATGCAAACAACATTGGGCCCAGGCGCCTATAACGCAGTCCGAGGCCACGGCGGTATAACCGCGCAGGTTGTTGAAGGCGGGAGAATTAGTCTGAACGATTCCGTTCGTGTGCTGAACACGCTAGACTAAACTCGGATCCGACTAAATTCACCTGACTAACGTCACCTGACTAAAGAGACACATATGAAAATGCTGCGCACATTATCTACATCCCACGTTTTGTTTATAGTTGCGCTAGTCAGCGCTCCCGCCAGTATTGGGGCTCAAACACAGCTGAACAATGAACAAGAGTCATTTTTTGAGGCGCTCAAAGCGCTATGCCAACAATCCTATTCGGGCGAGATGACCTTTCCTATCGAAGGCCAAGATTCGTTTGCTGGCAAAGAGCTGGTGGCTCATTTTGAGAGTTGCAGTGAGTCGCAAATTCGAATTCCGTTCTCGGTGGGCGAAGACACATCTCGAACATGGCTTATCACTAAAACCGAATTTGGCCTTCAACTTAAACACGACCATCGTCATAAAGATGGTAGCGAACATGAAATTAATAGGTACGGTGGAACGGCCGTCAATGGCGGCAGTTCTTCGAGTCAATCTTTTGCAGCAGACAAACATACCGCAACGATCATCCCTGCTGCGAGCACTAATGTTTGGACTCTAAGCCTAAGTGATGACGCACAAACGTTGACCTATCATTTAGAGCGTAATGCCGCGCCGAGATTTACTGCTGAGCTATTTAGAAATTAAGTTAGAAACTAGGATAAAAACTAAGCAAAATTGCTGACGGTTAAGAGCTCAGGGTTAATGCAATCAACGGGAATGCCTCTAGTTACCGTCGCTTCTGGATTACATTAATGGTTGAATGTCATTTTATTGCTTTTAAAGCAAATTAAGCACGACAGAAATCAATCCATGCCAATAAGTGAAGGTAGGGTTTCAAATACGTCATTTTGAAACGCATCAGAAATTCCGGCTCTAGACATCGCTAACATTCCGTTTACCGTAGCAAAGATTGTGCGTGAAACCGCTTTAGAATCAATCGAAGTTTTAACAGCGCCTTCGAGTTGCGCCCGCTTTAAAGTTTCCTCAAATGCCTTAACGACGCGCAGATGGCTAGCTTTTACTAGTTGAGTTACCTCAGCGTCTTCGGAAAAGTCTTGCGTACTGGTATTTACCATCATACAGCCGATCCGTTCTGTTGAGCTCACACCAGATCTCCAGAACGCCAATGCATTTCTTAGGTTATCAATCGCTGGGCCTTCTGCAGAGAGAATAGACATCAACCTATTGCCCACATTTTCGTTATAGAAGTCGAGCGATCGTAAGAAGAGCGTGTGTTTATCAGTAAACGCTCTGTAAAGGCTCTGCCGCGGTATTCCCATCGCATTTACCAGATCGTCGAGCGATGTAGCGGCATAGCCCTTTTTCCAAAAGACTGTCATCGCACGTGCAAGCACTTCAGCGTCGTCAAATTTCTTTGGTCTTCCTCGTGTCATAGAGCGGATAATAAACCCTCGATAATAGATTTTATAGACTGTCTTTAGTTTACCTTAGAGCGATCAAAATTAGACGGAGCACTATTGAGGCAATACTAAAGATCGTCAATCGACTCGCCCTCTTTTCGAGCAGCTTTTGCCACCAATTAGGGTGACAAAGGGTATTAGTTACTTTTGATAAACTCAATAAGCAATCGAGACAATTCGTTTGGCTTGTCGTCTTGAATAAAATGCGCCCCACCCTCAACCAAAGTGTGCGGTTGGCCTTTGGCACCGGGCACTGTTTTTTGCCAAACCTCATCGCGCCCCGCCATCAGAGTATCGTCTGTTCCAAATGCCGTGAGCAAAGGCTTATCCCATTTCGAATAGAATTCATCCATCACCTTCTGGTTTTGGCGAAGCTGGCTGGCAACCAACGTTGGGAATATTCTGATCGCCGCACTATATTCGTTGCTCGGATATGGTGCTGCATAGCCGGCTAAGTCTTCATCGCTCAAGGTTCGAGTTGTGGCTCTTTGAAACAAGCCCTCGAAATCAAAGTTTTTAGCATGGCGGGCGTAAGCAACCCACTTAGCAAAGCTGAAGCTATCTGGGTCTAGCTCTTGGATATCCCCTTCCTTCCAAACACTAAGACGAAAAAGTGGGTAGCCCAACCAACCTTTAATACCCGGCGCTGCCGGTAAAGTCGTATTTGAAATCATAATTCGAGAAAATCTAGACGGACGTTCTGCCACGACTCGCAGACCTATTAAACCTCCCCAGTCTTGCCCGAAGAATGTCACATTTTCAAGCGCTAACTCATCAACAAAATTGCTCATCACATCAATATGCATTTGATAAGAATGTTCACTGCTTTTTAATGGCTTATCGGATTTTCCAAAGCCGACATTATCTGGCGCAATTACCCGGAACCCGGCGTTCGCTAACACGGGAATCATATGCCGGTAGAGGTAGCTCCAAGAAGGCTGCCCGTGCATTAACAATATTACCTGGCCATGACGTGGCCCTTCATCGACGTAATGTATTCGATAACCCAGACTGTCAACATAATTAGCCGCAAACGGATAATCAGGTAGCCCTTGAAACGCGCTATCAGGTGTTCGAATCACTTTTCCTACCGACCATTTCTCAGATGCTTGGAACGACATGACGATAATTACTGCTGCAAGTAACAGCACCAAAATACAAATTCCAAATATTTTCAACACGGCAAACCTCTATTTATTGACTGATCGTTCAAATAATAGTCGTGAAACAATATATAGTCAAGTAAGGTTTGATATTGGGGTCAATGACTTTTATAAAATGGCGCGTAGCTTACTACCAAAATCACTCAATAACGTCATACGCAGGTTTAAAAGAGCTATGACCTTTAAAGAAGGGATTCTTACGCGCTCTCGCTTATTTCCACTTGGCCCAAGGGTCGGAGCTATCACCACTGGTTTCGAGTTTAGGCTTGGGCGTAGCTGGCGCCCGCTTTCGAGGAGACTTGCTTTCCACGAAGCCAGTTTTCTTTGAGAACTTAGGGCCTGAAATTGGGTCGTCGAAAAACTCTTTATCACCGAGTTTGATGACAGCGGGATCTTGCTCTTCCAAACCACTAGGGAAAGTGCGTTCGCGTGGTGGAAGTTCGTGTTGCTCGTCAGTAGGAATTGGGAGCTGTTTAAATCGATATAAATAAAACGCTTCGGTTTTTTCTCGCGCCCATTTTGTCTTCTTTAAAAATTTAGTTGCCGCGGCAAAACTCGGATGATTCTCCAAACACTTAAATTTAAGCTGTTCGGCGAGGATCTCCCAATGATAATGACGAAGAATTTCAGAGAACATGGCGTCTAGGCCAACTCCATGCAGCGGGTTATTACGATCTTGTTCTGACATAAGCAATGGTTTAGAAAAGCCTTTAGCGATGTTTGGAAAAGCCTTTAGCGTTAATTTAAAAAGCCTTTAGCGTTAGTTTAAAAAGCCCTAGGCGCTATATAAAAGGGACAGACTCATTGGCCGCCACGGTATCGCTAATATTAATCAGATACAAGGTAAAACTCGCTCAAACACACTTCTTTCGCTTGGCAAATCAGAGTAGACTTCGCGCCGAACTCATAGTTACCCTGTGCAAGACCATTGCACTTAAAGAATGTCTATCAAATCACTTATTCTAAAAGCAGTACGCAACGGTCTTGGCCTGATCATTGTTTTTTTCGACTGGGTTTCTAGATCGAAACCCTTACAGCGAAGCGAACAAGAGCAAGCTAGCGCGCAATCGGCGATGCAGGGTTTATCCTTGTATCAATTCTTTGCCTGTCCATTTTGCACCAAAACGCGCCGCGCAATTCATAAGTTAAACGTAAACGTCGAAGCGAGAGATATTAATAAATATCCTGAGTTTCGAGAGCAATTAGAGCAAGGTGGTGGTCGCGTAAAAGTGCCGTGTCTACGAATTGAAGACGAAGGTGAGGTGCGCTGGATGTATGAGTCGAATGACATTATCTCTTTTTTAGAAAATAGGCTTGCCGCTTACTAATTATTCTCGCTTGATCCATCTAGACAGGGGGTCGAGCCATTCAGGCTCAGGACGATAAAAAGCGCCATGCTCCTTGCCCGTGCTAATGGTGATTTCCTTAAAGCTAGTTAGCTTTGAGCTACGTTCGGCTAGCGGAGCACATGAATCTACGAGGTCATCTGAAGTCTCTCGAATAGACAATATATTGCCATAAAATTCGATAGTCTGATTATCGTTAATATAGCTGCCGCACGCTGCCAAGATCGCAAAGTTAAGGTCTTTATCTTTCAGCATATCCGATACCAAAATCGAGATAGAGCCACCTCGAGAAAAGCCAATAAAGGTAATGTTTTCTGGCGCTACTCCTTTCGCAATCAAAACCTTTGCCTCATTAGATAGCTTCTTAGCGTGCTCATGCGCGTCGGTACCCGCAGGCCGATGATAGGCAATCAGATGATGCCCTATCCCTAGCAAGGACTCCTTAACCTTTGGAAAATCGTAGCTACCCCAACGAGGGTGAACAGGCTTTGGGTCATCACCTTCGACGATAAAGCCGTGCGAATAGAAAAGGTACTTCGCCTGGGGGTCGATCTCATCAGGAAAATTGTCGTAAAGCCCCCCTGCCATGGCATACTGCCTCTCGACTGCGTGCAAACAAAGCAGTAATAATAAAATCGTTATTCGTTTCATCTTTTGTTAACCGTCTTTAAATAAACAACAATAGCGTTTAGCACACCACTAAATCTTTACTCGGCTTGGGATTAGTAAACAGCTTATCATCGCCATCATATTGACAAGCAGAGTCGCGTAACCTTAGGCAGTATCGGGGCCAATGAGTGATAGGTGAGTAATCTGTCTAAATAGTCACATTTTGCACAAAGTATTTGTACTGTAAAAACCCAAACCATACACTTTTTAGGCAACGAGCCAAAACAACACTAAAATACTATTGTGCAAAACAACCTTTATAACATCAGCTATCAGTTAAGCGGCATGCTAGCCGGCTTCGGCTTTACTAGCGCCTTGGTCTTGTTAATTGCTTATCTCTTTTTCTTGAGCAATATGCGAAAAACAGCCGCCTCAAAACTAGCATGTTGTTTTGTGCTCCTCGGTTTAGCTGGACTACAGTATTGCCACTTTCTCTACTTCACTATCGACTATGAATTATTAAGTTCACGAGCTTATGCCAGCTTGCTAGTCATTCTGCCACCTTCGTTTTTTTTCTTCGGTCGCGAAGTTTTGTTTTCTGATGTGAAATATAGATGGTATGACGCGCTGCACGCATTGATGCCTTTGATGAGCCTTTTTATCGCTCTGAAATATATTCCAGGCTATGCATTTTTATTTGGCACCGCCTACACCTTCTGGTTTGCACGCACTTTATTAAAGTTGAAAGATCAAAGGGCTCGCTATAAATTCGAATTCTTCTTTTTCGCAATGTTCGCGGTCATGGCTTTAGTAGCCCTTATCCTAGGCCTCGCACTCCCATATCTCGACGCGAGTATATTCTTTCTGAGTTACTCAAACGCAATCTCTATTGCTTTAATGCTGGTGATCGCAGCCTTGCTGATTTTCCCCGAGCTACTTAACGACATCATGCTAATTACCGAGCTCACTTATGCGAAATCGAAATTAGCAGGCGTTGATACGCCAACAAAGATAGCGGAACTCAATGACCTTATGAATATCGATAAGCATTACGAAAACGAGAACTTAAACCTCGCCACTGTTGCCGACGTACTCGACCTCTCGAGCCATCAATTATCAGAACTGATTAACACCCATCACCAATGCAGTTTTCCTCAGTTTGTTCGTCAGCACCGGGTTGAAGCCGCCAAGAAATTGCTTCTAACTGAGCCTGATGCATCAGTGCTATCAATTAGTATGATGACAGGCTTTAAATCGCAATCGAGTTTTTATACCGCGTTTAAGGAACTCACCGGCGAATCTCCGGCCAGTTTTCGTAAACAGGAAAACCTGTGAATCTGCCTATTCTATAATCCAGGAAATTCGCAAGCCATTGATAATAAAAAGGAAAATATTTTTCTATTCATAGGCTATAAACCGAGAGGCTTACTTAAGTAAGACTCGCTATTGTGTGTTCTCCAGCAATAAAATTGAGCACGAACACATGAGTACCCCGCGCTATAACAACCCAAGAATAGATCGCCCCGAACAAGTGAACGACGCCATGAATGGTGAGGTAAGCCTCGACTACCCTAAGGTGGCGTGGCTTGGCACTATGCTCTTAGTTGGCACCATCGGCAGCGCCTTGACCATCAGTTTTAGTGCTGTGCTTCTATTTGTGGTGACAACGTGTATCACTTTGTTGTTTGGGCATTCATTAGGAATGCATCGCCGATTTATTCACCGCAGTTATCAGTGTCCGAAACTATTGGAATACTTGTTTGTACATTTTGGCACCTTGATAGGCCTTGCTGGACCAATGGGTATGTTGAAAACTCACGACATGCGCGATTGGGCGCAACGCCAAAATCAATGTCACCCCTACTTCGCACACGATAGCCATTGGGCTAAAGACGCGCTCTGGCAATTGTTCTACAGCATCAAACTGCAAAACCCGCCCGCATTTGAAGCTGAGGCGGAAATTGCCAATGACCCTGTATACCATTGGATGGAGAAAACCTGGATGTTACAACAACTTCCCTGGGCGCTTGTCTTCTTCGCTATTGGCGGTTTCGGCTGGGTATGTTGGGGCATAGCGACGAGAGTTAGTGTCGGCGTTATGGGACATTGGCTAATTGGTTTCTTCGCCCATAATGACTTTGACCACATCGATCATCACAATGATTGGCATGTTCAAGGTGCCGCAGTTCAAGGCCACAACATTCCTTGGACAGCTCTGTTAACCATGGGCGAGTGCTGGCACAACAATCATCATGCTTTTCCCGAGTCTGCGAACTTAGGCCTAGAAAAGGGGCAACTAGACCCTGGTTGGCTAACCCTGCTGGCACTAAAAAAGGTCGGTTTAGTGAGCGACTTAGTTACTCCGCATGACCTAGCACCGAGAGCTGAACTTGTAAGGAGGAAGTAATGCGAAATCGAACTATCAAAAGTCGTGCGCCAAGGGTTCTTGTGCTCGGTGGTTATGGCTTTATCGGCCGTCACATTGTCGAAGCTCTTGAGGTACTAGGAGCGAAGGTCTTAATAGGCACACGCAAACGGCCTATTAGCCCTCACGAGAGACAAGTTTCCCTTCATAGACTTATTCAATACCCTGCTCGCCATGCGGAACTCTTAAATAACGTTGACGTAGTGATAAACGCCGTGGGAATTTTGCGTCAACGCTGGAGAGAAAACTATGACGACGTCCATCACCGCGCGATCTCTGAGCTGGCACATGCATGCGCCAAAAAAAGAGTTCGAATTATTCATGTCTCAGCAATCGGGCTAAACAACCAGGTGCGCAGCCGGTTCTTAAAAAGTAAGCTTGATGGAGAGCACGCATTGGTAAACAGCAAGGCCGATTGGTTCTTAGTTCGACCCTCATTAGTCGATGGAGCCGGAGGTTTCGGCGCTAGATGGTTTGAGCGTGTGTCTAAATGGCCGATCTATTTTATACCGCGCAACGCCAGAGGCTTGATGAGCCCGATTAGAGCTCAAGATCTTGGTTGTGCAGTTGCTAAGATTGCCATGCTGACCGACGAGCCTCGCCCTGAAGCTAGCCGTATCTTTCAACTTGGCGGCGAGCAAGTGCTAAGCCTAGTTGACTACCTAAATGACCTACGACAGCGCCAAGCCAATGGCTCATTGATTAAACCGGCAAGAGTGATTAAGGTGCCAAGCTTGCTGGCAAGATTACTTAGCCATGTATGCGATTTACTTCATATTACTCCGTTTTCATTTGGGCATTACGAGTTATTGAAGTTTGACAACGTTGCGCACCCGAACCGTTTACTAGAGTTAATGGCAAAGCCAAAGAACAATAATCGAGCAGGCCTTGAGACTCTCAGGCTTAACTGGCCGATCAAGCAAGAAAAAGCGAGGGCTTAAACATACCCGAGCTTTTTGAGCACATTCCTAATGGCACGTAAGCTAGTAATCAGAGCCGCTTTGCTCTCGGCACATTGACGGTCTATGGCGGTTCTGTAAAGAACCGCCGGTGCAATCCCACGCGATTTGTTCGTTATCATCAAGATAGGCCTGAAATTCAATCGTTTTCGATTGCACCATAGCCATCTCAGAGGTGACATAGTTAATCACGTACCCGCTATCACTGAGCTCTACTAGATTTCCAGACGCCAATTTGTCACCATCGATACCAACCTCGCTCCAACTGCCCGGTAATTGCTCATTACGATTATAGTAGTCATCAATAGCAGTCTGGTGCTCGCGCGTTTCGAAAATAGACTGGCTAACATGCGCGCGCACCTTGTAGTCGTGATAAGCGGGCACCGCAATGGCAGCGAGAATTCCTAAGACGACGACACCGCCGAATACCATCAAGACAATCAATACTACCAAAGCGCCACTGGACTTTTCAGTTACTCCCGCGGGCTTACTCTCGTTGTATTTGTCATCCCATTTTTTAAGATCAGCGCACCAAAATACGATGGCTTCGATAAAACTCACTATGCTTGGAATCATGGTCCAGAACGTCAGCAGATATAAAACACCCCACCACTGCCCCATATAAAAACGATGCACACCGAACGCACCGAACACCATAGCTAACGCGCCGGCTACATTTTTATTTCGATAAGGGCGCGCACGTTGCGAAACACCGCAACTCATACATACACCTGCAATTTTGGGTATCTCTTTTGAGCAAGCAATACACTTGGTCATTCCTTGAGTTGAGTTGCTGCCAATCGGGGAGTTAGGCGCGGCATAAGGGCTTTGTTCTGAAGTTGTCATAGCAATCCTTTCGTTATTTTTATTCGTCTTTGTAAGTACAGATGACAAATGCGCGAGGCGCACTTAATACTATCGCGATATCACACCGACCCCCAGAGCTTTGTGTTTGAGATATTGTCGCTACATGCATCCGAGAAAAAGAGCAAAAAAAGAGCAGCCAATTTGACCACTCCTTTTCCAAAACATATTTAAACTTACAGGTTTAATATTGGCGAAAAAACCATGGCCAAAAATTCCAGGTTCGACGCTTCTTGGCTACGAAGACGGCAGTTGTCATTGCTGGAACGGTGAACGTACCGTTTTGATACTTCGACGCGCGAGTATCAGCATCGATCGACCAACGTTGCACTGGGTGTAGGCTATAAGAATACGCATCTAACTCCTCGTGGCTAAACTCGATTTCTTGGCTGGTGCCATTAAATAAAACAAGCTGTTCTTGCTTGCGCCACCCTTGATCATCTTTTAATCGCATCGCGATCAAACCAGACAATTGAGATGGGCCAGTGTTCAAGAAGCTAACCGTATCGATTACGCCTTGCGCATCACGCTGACGATACAAACGAGAACTATATCGAATTCTCAATAGCTCGCGAAAATAGATGCTCGATTTTGCCATCAACCATTGCGATGGATCTAAGTCTGGGTTTGCTAACAAAGGAGCCATGGTCGGCCATTGATCTTCATTTTTCTCAGCGATGGGCAAGCCTTTACCCCAACCGGAATCTTCGAAAGTAAAATCGATGGCATTAAACCAATCTCCGGCATTAAAGCTATCTCTATCCAATGACTTCGAACGAAGAAAGTCTTGACCGGCATGAACAAATGGCACGCCTTGCCCGAGCATCACTAAAGATGAGCTAAAGTTTTGCATTCGAGCACGCTCTTCGATTGTCGCCGAATCAGGAGCTTTGAGCTGAATGCCATCTAACAAGGTTTCATTGTCATGTGCTGCAATGTACGCGATTTGCTCTTGAGGATCATCGGTGTAACCCGTCGGCAAACCAAAGTAGTCGATGTTGTACGCGTTAATAACTTCGCCGTCTTTAGTTTCAAAGGCATAGTCTTTCAAACCGCCGGCAAGGCTGCTACGCGTACGATCAGCCAGCTCAAGTAACATACTTTCTCGGTCATCACCAAAACCATTTGGATTGGTGAATAGGCCGTTACCAAAACCTTGGTCACGATAACCACCAAACGGATTGCCGCCACGAATTGCATCACGCCCTCGGTCATCAAACGACCCGATGCCAGTACCGGCCATGTTCAGCTGTGTGGCTTGTTCGAACCGTGCATTGTCGACCACTTCGCCGAAATTCCAACCTTCGCCATAAAGGTAAATGGCGCTGCCATCAACACCGTCTTTTTCCATGGTTAGCGCACTAAGCTGTTGCTGAATTTTCAACATGTTTTGCTTAGTGTGATGGCCCATAAGATCAAAGCGAAAACCGTCGACCTTATACGCTTTTGCCCACACTAAAAGCGAGTCAATCATGAGCTTTTCCATCATGCGGTTTTCTGACGCAGTGTTCGCACAACACGAACTCATCTCCAAACCACCATCGGCGTTATAGCGGTGATAGTAGCTCGGCACAATTTTGTCTAGCACCGAATTATTGAACTGACCAAATGATGAGGTATGGTTGTAGACCACGTCCATGATTACGCGCAAACCGTTATGGTTCAAGCTTTGCACCATTTGACGAAACTCGCGAATACGCGTCACGCCTTCAGGGTCTGAGCTATAGCTGCCCTCAGGCACAGTGTAGTGATAAGGATCATAACCCCAGTTAAAACCATCTAGATCTCGAATCTCGTTAACGGCGGCTTGTTGCCGTTCAGAATCCGCTGGCAATAAGCTCAGGTCTTCTTCGATCACAACTTGCTGTGATCTGTCTTCGTTTACCGTTGCAATATCGAAAACGGGTAACAAATGAATATGTGAAAGCCCTGATCGAGACAAACGCTTGAGGTGTTTCATGCCATTTGACCGGCTATATGAAAACGCATTGAAGGTACCACGATCTTGTTCAGCAACGGTGTGATCATTAATACTAAAGTCGCGCACGTGCAACTCATAAATACTGATATCTTCAGGAGCAAGAACGCGCGGCTTATAGGTACGGTCCCAAGATCTCGGTTTTAGATCGGCGTCATTTAGATCAACAAACTGGCTGTATTCGCTATTGGTGCTTAAGCTTAGCGAGTTCGGGTCAGTGACGTCGTTACTTTCGACTTGACGGGTAATTGAGGTATAGACCGTTACGCGATAGCGATAAAACTTGCGATTCCAATCGCTAGACTCTTCAGCAGACCAAACTCCAGTAAGCGGGTCTTCCGTCATTGGCACAATTTGGCTTGGCTCTCCCTGCTGGGCGGTATCAAACAACAACAGCTCTACGTTTTTAGCAGTTGGTGCCCAAACACTCGCCTGAACTATCTCATCATTTACTAGCGACCCTAGAAAGCCATCAAAGATGAATAGTGAATCTAAAGCGCCTGCAATTTGAATCGCGGTAGCGTCTTTAACTGTACCATTAGCATCAACGACAGAAACGGCAATTTGATCTTTAAGTACCGAGCGCTTTTGAGCATCACTCAGTGCGCTTAAACCTAGCGCAGTATAGCCACGTGTTAAGGGGTACTTATCTTCTAATTCACTGGCCAGCGCTCCGTCTATCGAAAGCTCGAACGCATCGCCACCGATAACACCCTCGCTAGTTAAGGCGAGCTCGGCTGCGTCACTCGCGTGTAAAAACACACGGTCTCCAGCCTCAATATCGGCGTCCCACGCAATTATATCTGCGCTTACCCATTGAGCCCTCGCTGATGCTAAATCACCATTGGGCTCGCCATCGGCTTTCACCGTTAGCACATTGCTTTGCGAATCAAAGCTGAAAAACATTTCTGCATCAGCAGCAGGAACAGAAAATTGAATATTCGCACCGTCTCGAATGCCACCGTCGCCATAGTTTTCGTCCCAGCTTTCATTGATGGTTACCTTAGCTTGATAATCACCCGCTGGAATATTGCTAGTCTTGATGGTGTAGATCCCATCACCGTCGACGTCTTGCAACCAAGAGTTTAGGCAATCTGGTTGCCAAGGGCCGGTGCAACCAAAGTATTCTTGAAAGCTGCCGACCGCAATAACGATGCGTGAGCTTTGATTATCAGTTACCCAATTGCTTTGATGGTCATAATAAAAGCTAACATCCGTTTCGCTGGTGATACTCAAGTTTAGATTAGCGCCATCTCGGTTGCCATTAGCACCATAATTTTCATCCCAAGAATCATTCAGCGCTGCTTTGTATTGGTAGTCGCCTGCGGGCAAACTAAACGTCGCTTTCCAAACTTGGGCTGTGGCTAAAAACTCAAGATAGGTATTAGCAC
Source organism: uncultured Arenicella sp. (assembly GCA_937918955.1). Taxonomy (GTDB): domain Bacteria; phylum Pseudomonadota; class Gammaproteobacteria; order Arenicellales; family Arenicellaceae; genus Arenicella. The sequence goes on along the minus strand of CAKZRZ010000150.1, from coordinate 881 downwards.
ATGCAGGTTGCCAATTCGATGGACAACCTTGAGACTCTTGAATTGTGCCAGGAATGGTAACGGTAGCCGGCTCAGGAGTATCAGCCGAAAATGCAGAGTTAGCAGTAAAACTAAGCGCCAATAACGCGCATGTTTTCGCAAGCAGGCTTGAAACGCGATGGAGTTTCGAGCGTAGGGGTTTGATGGTTTCCATCTTGATCCTCGATTGTAGGGTAACAAACAAATTATTATTTTTATCGCCTGTTTGAGGTGCACGCCCTGCGGGTAAATAAACACTAGTAATCGGCCTATACAGAACCAGCTCACCTAAAAAAGCGAGACTATTGTCTACCAGTATTTTTAGAAAATAAATTGAATACGTATGCAGGGATCAATCGTATCTCATTGAAATAAATAAACTATTTCTATACGAGTGGAGTAAATATGGTTTGGCCTCGAGCTTAAGTCCTTGCTTTAAAAGCAAAAGCAAGCAATTTGATAAGCTTAAGTTACAGCATTGCGCTGATGATATTTTGTCTCTTGGTACAATTTTTTTTCAACAATATTTTCCAAGGTTTTTACCGCTTGAAACACATCTTCATAACGACAATACAGCGGCGTAAAACCGAAACGAATGATGTTGGGCTCTCTAAAATCAACGATGATATTGTGTGCTATTAGAGCTTGGCTAACTGAAAAAGCCTGCTCGTGACTCAAGGCAATCTGGCTCCCTCTCAGCGATTTATCCAGAGGAGATTCAATTGTGAAATCAGCTAGGCAAGGGCTCTGTTCAAGCAGCTCAATAAACAACTCGCTTAAGGCTAATGACTTAGATCTCAACTCAGCCATTGAACAAAGGTCGAATACCTCTAGAGCAGCATCGAGCGCGACCATAGACAGTA
>CAKZRZ010000149.1 GCA_937918955.1 uncultured Arenicella sp. | reverse complement strand
CAAGACAATGCTCTCGCCACCATGCAAAGGCAAACTGGAAACTCGCAGGTCTATCACTCGCCCGTCAGCTGGAAACTTAAAACGACCGTTCTGAGCATGACGTCGTTCACTTACATCAAGTTTAGCCATTAGTTTAAGTCGTGCGATAACTTGATCGCCCAACGATGCATCAAACTTATAGGCTTCGCGCATAACGCCATGAACACGAAATCGCACTCTAAGTGCAGACTGCACCGGTTCGAAATGAATATCGGACGCATTGGAACTCACCGCACGTTGAATCAAGCGGTGCAAATCTTGAACCAAACCAGCTTCATTACCAAGATCAGTCGGAATGTCTACCAACGATACATTGGCCGCGTTATTTACCTGTATCGAATACAGCCTATTCAGAGCTTCGAGTAAGTCGCTGCGTAAGGCGACACATGCCTGTACTTCACACTTTAATTTCGACTTAAGCGCTTTAATCGCGAACTCGTCGCTGGGGTCGGTCATCGCCAATGACAAAACGTTATCGCTTAGCGAGATCGGTAGCACCTCATGCGTTGAGAAAAATGCCGCAAGATCTTTGCTTTGATTCAACGCGCTACTCGGAAGTTCAGCGGCGTTCAACAAGTCTAGATCGTAGACCTTGGATAAGCTCTGCGCCAATGCGAGCTCAGACACTAGACCGGCACTAAATAAAGCACGCAGGCTTGGGGCTTGCCGTAAACCTTCCCGATCTACTTGAGCACGACTAAGTAAACCCTGATCAATAAGATGATCAAGCACATCGCCTAGTGTCGCTTTTTGCTTGGCTGAATTCATCGTTCAAGCTTAACAAAACCCTTATAGAAAACAATTGGAATGAGAAATAAAGACCAAGGTCGCTCGACTCTGGGCGTAATCTTGTGCCTAATCGACTCCTAAGGTAGTCTTTACCACTGATATTGAGTAAGAACTATCCGTCTCTAAGTGCCCTTGCGCGCTGACATAGATGGTCGACATAACAATAATTTTAAGAATATTAATAAGGCTTTATATGCGCCACTCGAATAAATCATTTCTCAGTTCTAACAAGAGCTCAAAAAGGAATTCATGGACTCTCTCTAGCGTCAACATAGCTTGGAGAGCGCAAGCAAAATTGGCAATCATTTCCATTGCAGTCAGCGCGCTCGCGGCCTGTGAAACAGTGAAGCCTAGCTGGCACGATAGCAGCCAAAGCGAGCGTGATCTAACACTCAGCTCAGGCAGCTTGACGCCCGCCCAAAATGCTAAGGAGAATCAGTCTACGCCTAGACTAAACCGCCAAGCGAAAATCTACCCTGGTCAAGCAGTCGGTGTAAGCAAATCGACTAAGAGCCGAAGCCAAGCTAAACGATATCGCCCTCAAGGAGGTGACATTGTACTTAATTTCTCCGACATTCCGATTCGAGATGCCGCACAAATGATTTTAAGTGACCAACTTGGTAAGGAGTTTACCGTTGACCCGCAAGTGCAAGGCCAGGTGAGTTTAAACAATACTCAAGGCCTCGCGAGCAGCGACTTAGTACCAACACTCGAAGTATTGCTGTCGTCGATTAACGCTCGTTTAGAGCTTAAAGACAACACTTACAATATTGTTCCTGGGGCACAGAGCCAGCTGGCAATCAGCCAAGGCAATTTTGAAATTTTACCGCTGCGTTATATAGACGCGCACGAATTTGCTAAGCTGCTCAGTAACTATCAGGTATCAGCAACACCAATCAAACGGGGCAACTTACTTGCCGTTAGCGGCACCAATGCTCGCATCAAAAAGGTGCGAGACCTTGCCAAAAGCTTCGATATCAATTGGCTTAAAGGCATGTCGATCGGCATTTTCCCTGTTGAAAATACCAGCGCAGCGACCATGCGCGATGAGCTAATGGATTTATTTGGCAATAAGCTTGAAAATGACGCTGCACAAGCGCTAAGAATTGTCGCTGTAGAGCGTTCAAATTCAATTATGGTGATCGCAAATCAAAACGAATACGTCAAATTAATGGGCGACTGGGTGTCTCGTTTAGATAAGTCTGGAGGAAATGACAACCAAGCCTTTTTCGTTTATCCAGTGCAAAATGGTCGCGCCAGTGAATTGGCTGAATTGCTTGAATCAATGTTTGGCCAAGACGGAGGCACGCGGCCAGGCAAACAAGCCAACGACAAGAATAATATTGCCCCGCGCTCGCTGCGTAATTTAAGCAAACGCGACTCTTTTAGAGTAGTAGCTGACGACAGCACTAATAGCTTAATCATCACAGGCAGCCCACATTATTACAAGGCCGTGAGCGACGCCATGAAGCAGCTAGACAACACACCTTTACAAGTGTTGATCGAAGCGCGAATTATGGAACTAACACTGAATGACGACCTTCAATATGGCCTCGAATGGTTCCTTAATGGCTCAAGAGGCAGCTCTACAACACGCTGTGGTTTGGACTTGGGCTCTAGCGGCATTGGCGCACTGCAACCCGGTTTTAGTTATGTGGTCGAGCGCGCAGGCGAGGTTCGCGCCGCGCTCAATGGCTTAGCCGATGACTCGCGCTTGAAAGTACTGTCTTCGCCATCGCTAATGGTGTTAAACAATCGCACCGCGAGTATTTTAGTTGGCGACGAAGTGCCTATTCCAACCCGTCAAGCGGTTAGCAATATTTCGCCAGAAGCGCCT
>CAKZRZ010000148.1 GCA_937918955.1 uncultured Arenicella sp. | reverse complement strand
ATAAAATTTACGATCTCGCTATTCAGCTTGCCAAGGTAGTCGTAGGTATGACCGCCAACGAGTAATAAATTATTGCTCGAGTTTTGATCAACACCATTGATGTACACATGCGATAAAAAATTATCCAATGCTTGTGGCAATGAGTTGCCATAGCCATAAGTCTCGACAAGGTCGAGCCAGTTTACAAGTTCTACGTTTAGCCCTTGCTGGCGTTTAAACTCGATGTATTGGTTCAAGCTGGTACCAATGAAACTAGGGTGAGCGACTAGTAATAAGCTGTCACCACTAACCGCGTTTGCCACGTCTTGATGCGCGAGATTAATGTCAGCGATATCTATCAATGCTGGTGTTGGTAAGTCTTGCAGTGGCGCTACTTTAAATCGAAGCGCGCTTTGCAATTGATCGGTACTGAAGGGGTTGTCAAAGCTCAGTTGAGTGCTCTCGGCATTTTCAGACGCGAGCACCTTAGACAGTAAACCAGTCGAAGTGTAAGCGTAAACCATTGCTTCTGAGGCTTGGTCAATTTCGATTGTATAGCCTGTGCTCGAGCCCGAGTCTCTAAAATCATACGACTCTGACCCGCTCAATAGCACCGGCGCATACAATGCGACTTCGTCTACCAAAACCAAGTCGGCGAAATAGCCTGTATCGCCAACTAAGCTAACGGTGATGGTGTTGTCGCCATCTTTAATTAATCCCGGAGCTAACTCAAGTTGCTTTGAATAGGGCGTTAGGCCATCGAATACCGCGTCGTCGACGAGTTGTTCATTAACAAAAATTTCAACATGATGGTCGGCCGATTCACCCGGTAGATTAATGCCACCTTGGAGAGTGAAATCGAGTTGCGCTGCTTGCGTATTATCAAGCGGTTTTTCGAGCTTGACTACATAGTCTTTGTTTACGCGGCTACCGCGACTTAGAAGCGTTTGATCCACCCAGGGCGTATCAGCCGTGATGCTAGCGCGATATGTTTTGTCTTCGGTTGCGACATTGGTATACAAGCCACTAACTAAGAAGTCTTGGCTTTCTAGACTATTCACTTGGCTTTTGTAAGTACTTGCATCGCGCGCCTTGCTTCGGTCGAGACGCAATCGATAATTGTAGTTGTTGATATAGATTGCATCACTTCCACTAACTGGCTGCACATTGAGAACGATTGTGTCGTCGGCGCTGAGCCATTGATCGGCACTGATAACATCACGTGCGACGGCTTTGCCATTAAGGCTTAATGCCACGTTTTGTATGTCTTTACCTTGCCAATTAGGTACGAGTGGCAGTACAGATGAGACCGGCACGGCATGGATTCCAACGCTATCGAATTCTAGATTCAATACTTGTCTGTTCTCACCAAGTTGACGATTGATAATTCGTTGTTGTTTGGCCGCGGATACTCGGCGCCACCGTTGGCCTGCTTTTACAAAGCCGCGATCGTGCATTTTCTGCTCAAAGGTCTTTCGCGTATCTGACCAATCTATAGGTTCATTATTCGCTTCAGAACCATAGTCAGTGTTTAATTCAAACGGCCCGTAGAATTGCTCGTAACCATTATTATCAACACTCGAGATACCAAAGCGTGTAATTTGGTTAACTTGTTGACGGTCTAGGCGAACTGTTTTTTTGTAAGTACGTACTTGATTTGAATCAATACCTGAACTAACAATTAGCCTTTTGTTGAGCTGCTCCCAACCTGAATCGGTTTCTCCCCAAAGATGGAAGCCGAGGTGAAACGTTTCAGAGGCAGTTTGCCAAGCAAAGGTGGTACGACGATTAAGTTGAGTAACCTTTATTTTGCTCAAAGTCACTGGCGTGGTGAAGGTAGAGCTAAACGCTATTGCAGAAACGTTTTCATCGATGTGCGAGCGTTCGTTGTCGCTAACCCTATCTTCGTCGTAGGTGAAAATAACTTCAGTGCTGTTTTCCGAGACTTTACGCAGGATACCGCCGTTATTACCTCGTCGTGAATTGGTTCCGCCTAAGGTGACAGGAGTGCTGTTGAAGCAGTTTGCAGGAAAGCTCGCTCCCTCACCAGATGTGGCACCATTATCATGTCCATCTACGTTGCCGCCTGAAACGGCCGCAAAAGTAACAGATGAACTACCACCGAAGCTAAAGAAATCAAGTTCTTGGCAGCCATCTCGTTCTACCGCCAAATAGCACATGGTTTCGCCGCTTGAGATACTGCCATTACCAGCTTCCATACGTCCTAGCGACCAATTAAAGCCGGTGTTCGACAGGCTATTGGTTTGAACGGTCGCCTCTAAAAACTCCGGTTCTCCTCCTGGAGTAGTCGCACTGCCTTGAACCGTATTATTGGTGGTGGTAATTTGAGTGAGTAATGCGGGAGGATTGGCGAATGCCGTAGTAAAAGTTTGGTTTGTGAACCCCTGTGACTGGCCAGCATTTAAGGTACAGTTAGCACAATTGGGGCCGAATTGTTGACTGCTTACAAAGGAGCAATCTGATTCGAACCTAACAGTTTCTGTACTACCAACAATCGGTACTTCTAACCCCATCAACCATCGCGACGTAGTCAAAACTTAGTCCTGGACTATCTCGATCTTCGTTTAGCGGTTCGATGCAGGCGGCATCGAAACCTGTATGATCGATATTGCGAATTCTGATTGTGCATGGGTCGTCTGCCGCGCCTGCGCCAAATTCGGGTGTCAT
>CAKZRZ010000147.1 GCA_937918955.1 uncultured Arenicella sp. | reverse complement strand
GCCCGAACCACGTGATGGGTCATCGATGTTGATTCGTGGGTCATTACTGAATACGTCTTTAATATCACGGTTAAATGCAACCGCTGACTCTAGAACGTCTTGCGAGAAAATCGCAGACGGGCCAGCCGAAATATCTGCTACAACCGCTGAGCCTAAAACAACAACTTCTTCAACAGTGTCGCTTGCAACGGGTGCGCCGACATCGTTAATGGTTAGATTGTAGGCATCGCCAAGAGAGATGTTTGGAACAGTTGCCGACGCTACGCCATCTACAGTAACCACGAATGGGCCACCAACTTGAAGGTTTGAAGCGAAGAAAGTACCACTGTTGTTTGAGCGAACGCGACGCTCTGAACCAGTACGTTGGTCGGTTACTACAACTTCAGCATTTGCAACGGCGTTGCCAGCTGAGTCGAGCAGTTTACCTCGAATAGACGAGGTTGTTGATTGAGCTATCGCGGCCGCTGAGATAACACTCAGCAGTAACACGGTAGTGGCTTTAAAAAAGCCGTTTGCAAAATTTCGCGGCATGGTAAAAGACCCCCGGATGATTAATCCGACTTGCGATTGTTGTGAGAAAATCCGGCCAAAATTGACCGAACATAACTAATTCTTAACGTGGGCGTTAATTGTATCTTTTATACGACGAGAGTGTTGCAAAAGTGTGACACTCCGTCCACTTATTATCGTAAAAATCACTAATTTTATTTTTAAAATTTAGATTGATTGGTCACTTGTTGACGTTTGTCGTCAAAGCTAGTGGCTTAAGCCGTGTTTAGCGCTTGTCGACAGTCTGAAGAAACAGTAAAGTCGTGCTCGTCTTCAATATAACCCTCTGAGCATTCATGGATTTCCTGCCAAATTTACAAAGCGCTTTAGGTTTAATCGCATTCCCTTTGATCGCGATGCTATTTTGCGTGGGGCCAAAACGTATCAATATCCGGCTTTGGGTAGCGGCCGTGGGCCTGCAAGTAGTGCTGGCCTTGGTATTCCTGAAGATTCCATTATTCCAAGCTATGTTTGGAGTGATGAATCAAGCGGTTTTGGCTTTGCAGGAAGCAACTAATGTTGGCACCAGTTTTGTGTTCGGTTATCTAGGTGGTGGAAAGCTTCCCTTTGAGGAGCTTGAGCCGAATACAGGCGCTAGTGTAATTTTGGCGTTTCAAGCATTTCCTTTGATTATTGTTATTGGGGCGCTTACAGCATTGTTGTCACACTGGCGTATTTTACCGCTAATTATTAAAGGCTTAGCGGCAATTTTCACTAAAACACTAAATATTGGTGGTGCGGTAGCGTTGTCTGGTGCTGCGAACATTTTTATTGGCATGGTTGAGGCTCCGCTGTTTATCCGCAATAGTATTCGTAAGCTTAGCTACTCTGAATTGTTTTTGGTGATGACTCTGGGCATGTCAACGGTGGCGGGTACGGTGCTGGTGTTGTATTCGACGTTTTTGAATCAAGTGATCAGCGATGCGGTTGGCCATATTTTGACCGCTTCTATTATGAGCGTTCCGGCGGCGGTGATGATTTCCTTAACCATGGTGCCCCAAACTGGTGAACCGACTCCGTCGGAAGCTGAAATAGCATTCGATTATGAAGGCTCAATGGACGCTATATCACAAGGCGCTGTGAGCGCAATGCAGATGATGTTGGGTATTTTGGCTTTGATCGTTACCTTTATTGCCTTAGTCACTTTGACCAACCTCGGTTTAGGTTTGTTGCCAGATTATAACGGGTCGCCAATTTCACTCGAGCGCGTATTGGGTTGGGTTATGGCTCCAATTTGCTGGCTCATGGGCATTCCTTGGGCTGAAGCAACCTCGGCCGGTTCGCTGATGGGCATCAAGACGGTATTGAATGAATTTTTAGCGTTTATCGCGCAAAGCCAGTTGCCAAGCGATGCGCTAAGCCCGCGAAGTGACCTAATCATTAGCTACGCCTTGTGTGGCTTTGCTAACTTTGGAAGCTTGGGCATTTTGATTGGTGGGCTTTCCGCGATGGCGCCTGAGCGACGTGGAGAAATCACGCGCCTAGGCTTGCTGAGCATTGTCAGCGGCACATTGGCTACGTGTATGACCGCGAGTGTGATCGGAGTGTTAACGCTAGCATAGCTAATTAACGGCCGATGGTTCTAAGCTTGATTACTTAGAACGCTGTCTGCCTAAGTACTCAAGTAGCGCTTCAGGGTCGTCGGTAATGATTCCGTCGACATTGAGCTTTAATAGCCTAGCCCATTGGCGCTTACTATTGGCTGTCCATGGAATCACGGCTAAGCCGGCCTCTTGAATCTTTTCAACGTCTTTGCGGCCAAGCAAGTTGTGATGCGGTGAGATGATGTCAGCCCCGACCGCTTCAGCCGCCTCTAACCAATCATCTGGTTTGTTCCCGAATAGTGCCGAGATCTGTAGGTTTGGCGCGATTTCTTTTGCCGCGATGAGTGTTGCTGGGTCGAACGACTGCAGCGTGACCCGTGATTCTAGGTCAAACTCTTTAATTACGCTTGCCACAGCTTCGACGAAATCGTGTGGCGAGGGTTGCGCATGAGGTTTTCTCGGGTCGCTTTTGGTTTCGATGTTAAACAAGACTGTTTTAGAGTTCTCGAGTTCTGAGTCTTTTACCATCTCGAACACTTCTCTGAGTGTTGGAATCTCTGTTCCGGGCACAGTCTGTTGCTTGTCGAAACGAGGGTTTTTCTTTGAACCGCAGTCGAACTGTTTTACTTGTTCTAAGTTTAGCTCATGTAGCCATAGGCCTTCTTCTGCTTCTCTACCGTCTTTATATTGGCAAATTACCGGGTTGATTTGTTGGTCATGCATTAGCATCACCACGCCGTCCTTAGTTACTCCTAAATCAAACTCGAGGGTATCGACGCCGAGCTCTAAGGCGTATCGCAGGGCCGGAATAGAGTTTTCGGGTAAGACCGCGCGTGCGCCTCGATGGCCTTGAACGTCGATGTGAGAATAGTCTTGATCCATAATGTTTATAGAGTTCGGTTCAGCGCTAATGCTGGAAGTAGTCAGGAGCACGACACTGACGGCAATGACGATTTGTTTCATTTATTATAGGGCACGCTAATAAGCTTATCGAATGGATATAATTTAGTATCGCAATTAAACGTGACGGTTTTTGGTCATACAGGTTTGAAAATCGATAACTCAATTCCAAATATCATTTTCCGTTTTACCCTGGATAGTGCAATCGCCTTTTCTGAAGCGCATCTCATCGCCGCGCTCGTGTTTTGAAAAATAGTCGCGGCTAACAGAGATTATGGTTGGCGTCAGCAGCGCTAAGGCTGTCACATTAACCAAGGTCATTAAGCCTAAGGCCATATCCGCCGCGCTCCAAACAATTTCAAGTGTTGCACCAGATCCCCAAAACACCATCCCCAAATAGATAACGATGTAAGCGGCATTGCCGAGCTTAGTATCGGCGCCAAATATCTGGAGATTGCTTTGTGCATAGGCGAAGTTTGCAACGACCGAGGTGAACGCAAACAAGGTAATCGCCATTGATACAAAGTGCAGGCCTGTGTTCCCCATGTGCACGTTCATGGCATTTTGTGTGAGGCGAATGCCGGTGGCGCCTTCGCTAGAATAATCGCCTGCTAAGAGAATGATAATTGCGGTGCATGTGCATAAGACAATTGTATCGAAGAACACGCCCAGCATTTGAATATAGCCTTGAGTTGCCGGGTGGTTTGGCTTGGGTGAGGCGCTCGCAGCTGCATGTGGCGCGCTACCAGAACCTGCTTCATTGGAGTATAAGCCTCGCTGAATTCCAGCTTTTAGAGCGGCGCCAAGTGCGCCTGCACCAGCTTCTTGTAAGCCAAATGCTGAGCTAATAATGGTAGCAATCATGTTTGGCACTGCGTCGATATTATAGAAGGTGATCGCTAGAGCGGTGAGTACATAGGCAAGGCCCATTACTGGTACTACTAATTCGGCAAAGCGTGCGATGGTGCGCAAGCCGCCAATTACAATAGTGCCAGAGACAAGCGTGATGACAACGCCTGAATAATGTGTTGGTATTTGGTAGGCATTGTTTAACGCGTCACTGATGGTGTTGGCTTGCATGGCGCTAAAGAACAAGCCATAGCCCAAAAAGAGGCAAATCGAGAAAAGCACCGCAAGCCATCGCAGGCCTAAACCTTGTTGGATATAGTAGGCTGGTCCACCTCGATACTCATTTTTGGTATCTCGTACTTTATAGACTTGCGCCAATAGACTTTCAGCAAAACCGGTGGCCATACCGAGTAGAGCGATTACCCACATCCAAAACACGGCGCCTGCACCACCAACTGAAATTGCCATTGCGACTCCTGCCAAATTGCCTGTGCCAACTCGGGCGGATAGGCTCGTGCAAAGCGCTTGGAATGAGCTGATGCCATTTTTATCCGCTTGCATGCTGTTGCCAATCAAGCCGAACATATGTCGAAAGTGTTTGAACTGCACACCACCAAGGGCTATCGAAAACCACAGGCCTGCGATGATAAGCAGAGCAATTAAAATGTTGTATTCGCCCCACAATATATTGTTGATAAACGCAATTGCAGGTTCGAGAAATTGACTTACAAGAGTGCCACCGATTTCGGCAGCCGCTTGTGTACTTGTGCTCGCAGTCATAGGCGGGTTTGGTGAACCTAGGCTATTAATTTGGTGGATATGATTCTGCGCTGATCGACGAGAATATCAATTACTTTGGTGCCAAAAAAAGTTAAATCAACGGGCCGGTTAGGCCCGTTTTCTAGAGATACAAGCTAATTCAACTGCTGCTAGCCTAAGGTTTATCATAACGGCAGAGCTTGTGAATCCTTTAAAGCCCTGCCAATAATTATCGCAGTTTATTGTTGTTTGCCGATCAGGCTCAGGCTATTAATTGTCTGAGCACATGCATGTGCCGCTTCTTTGCCTTTTTTAAGGAAATGCTCTTTAAAAAAGGCTGTATGCTCTTCGCCAGCGTGAAAGTGGTGCGGTGTCAGTACTGCCGAAAAAACCGGCACACCAGTGTCCATTTGCGCGCGCATTAGGTTGTCGATCACTGTTGAAGCGACAAAGTCATGGCGATATATGCCGCCATCGACCACTAGGCCTGCTGCAACTATACCGGCATAGTTACCCGTTTCGGCTAATGTTTTTGCGAATAGAGGTATTTCATAAGCGCCTGGTAACTCAAAGAAGTCGACCTCGAGTTCGCTTAAGTTTTTGAACTCGGTGGCAAATGAATCGCGGAGCTGGTCGACAATCTCGCGATGCCAACACGCTTGGATAAAAGCGATCCGTTTTGTGTTTGTTGAATTTGTCATTCGTATTTACTCAATCTGTAGTACTAAATTGAGGGCAAACAAGGTTCATACGACAAGGCATAAAAACACAAGCTCATCGAAATGCTCCTTATTCTCATAACCAGACTCTAACTGTCGGCCTTGGAATCTCACCAAGTCTGCTTGTCCTTCAGATAAGAGAATTATCTGAAGCGCCCGCGGGCTACACAATTAATATCTGGAGACATTATTGCGATTACCGCCGGTGGGGAATTACACCCCGCCCTGAGAATCCCGATAAAGGTATCGGGGCGCCGAGTATAATCAAAAGTCTAGCAAGAGTATATGGGGCAGAAATTTTGCGTTCAGTGTAAGCTTGCTTCATGACTCGAACAAAGCGATTTCCCAACTAGATGCCTTCCGTGATTGAGCGCCCGAATGCCGGGTTAGCAGGTCCTCGACCTTTATGGCACGGTATTATGTTAGTCGCCGGTGGCGCGATAGGCGCTGGAATGTTTGCATTACCTTTGGTGGCATCAGGTTCTTGGTTTGTTCTCTCTTCTCTAGGCTTAGCGTTTGTCTGTTGCATCACCTACCTCGCTGCAAAACTACTATTAGATGTCAATGTTCGTTACCCAGAGGGCAGCAGTTTTGACACCTTGATTAGCGATATATTGGGTCCGAGGTACGCGATGATAAACAACCTTTCGATAGCGTTTATCATGTTTATCTTAATGTACGCTTACATCACAGCCGGTGCCGGAATTCTAGAGCGGAGCATGATCGCTAAGCTGCAAATACTGTCGTTTTGGCCGGATGATTTTGAGATTGCTCGCTCCTTCTTGAGTCTTGTTTTTGCTTCAATCGCCGCGCTCTTTATTGCCTTAGGTGCGTCGACTGTGAGTCGTGTCTCAGGTATTTTGATGTTGGGCATGTGCGCCAGTTTTATTGCAGCAAACTCAGGCCTGGTGTTAAGCCTTGAATTTTCTATGCTGATTAAGCAGGCCGATTCGAGCCTTAAATATTTATGGGCGGCTTTGCCAGTGTTTGTTACGGCGTTCGCCTGTGCCGGTCTGGTACCAAGTTTGTGTGAGCATTATGAAAATAAGGAGCTCGATATTAAGCGCGCTCTTTTTTTAGGTTTACTGCTTGCTCTTCTCGTCTATGTTGTTTGGTTGATGTCGACCTTAGGTCATGTTTCGCGCGAAAGCTTCTTGGTTGTTAAAAGTGATGGCGGTGGCTTAAATGCCTTGGTCGCAGCCTTGCAAACGCGCACCGACAGTTCTGCAATAAAATTTAGCTTAGTTTGGTTTTCAAACTTTGCAGTGATTACATCCTTTTTAGGTGTTGGCTTGGGTTTGGTTCACTTTTTACGAGATCGTTTCGATTTAGATAAGCAATCTCATGCCACGCTAAAGGCGGTTTTATTGGCATTTGCGCCACCTTTGATTGGAAGTCTAATTGCTCCATATGGGTTTGTGAGCGCAATTGCTTACGCGGGAGTGTTTGTTGCTTTCAGCTTTTTTATTGTGCCTGCGCTCATGTATAAAACTATGCGGCGAGATGCAGCTCTCACCTTCTCTGAAAAAGTGTCGTGGTATTCGGTTGCAGGCTTTGGAGTTTTAATAATAATTCTCAAGATTGCCGGACTACTTTCTATTTTACCGAGCTACCCTTAGCCAACTCAATTTAATAGCAACCTCGTGAAAGCAGCGAGGTTGCTAATTTTTATTTAATTAAGCCTGCTTCTTTATAGTAGCGCTCAGCTCCATCATGCATAGGAATGTTCGGATTGTTGGCAGCCAGAGATTTTGCACTTAAAGCGCTAAAAGCAGGGTGCATCTTCTTCATCGAATCAAGGTTTTCGACGACATTTTTAACCACCGAGTAAATCATATCAGCGTCACTTGTCGATGAGGCCATTAGAGAGGCGCTCACGCCGAAAGTCTTGACGTCTTTATCTGTTCCGCGGTACATGCCTCCGGGAACAATCGTTTTGGTATAGTAGCTGTTCTGTTCGACAAGATAATCGACAACCGGTCCGTCGACGCTCACGATAACAACATCGCAGTTATTAGTAGCTTCCTTCAGAGAACCAGCGGGATGGCCAACTGAGAATACGAAAGCATCAATTTTGTTGTCGCATAACGCTTGGGATTGCTCCACTGAGCTCAGTTCTGATGCAAGAGCGAAGGACTCTTTCGACCAACCCTTTGCGCGCATTAACGCTTCCATGGTTTCTCTTTGTCCTGAGCCAGGGTTGCCAATATTCACTTTCATGCCCGCTAGGTCGTCAAAAGTTTGAATACCTGACGCTTTACTTGCAACGACGGTAAATGGCTCAGCATGCAAAGCAAGCACTGAGCGAAGATCGCTGTTTGAGCCCGATAGAGAGAATGCACCGGTGCCATAGTAGGCATGATGCTGAGAGTCAGATTGTGCGACGGCTAAGTCGAGCTCGCCATCAGCTAAGGAATTTAGGTTTGACACCGAGCCTTGTGTGCTCTCAACTGAACAGCGCAAACCCGTTTCTTTACGTTTTTTATTGATTGTACGGCAAATGGCGCCGCCTACGGGATAATGAACCCCGGTTACGCCACCAGTGCCCACAATAAGAAATTGTGGTTGTGCGGCAAACGATTGATGTGTTGAAAGCAGCGCACCGAGCACGCCAAGACTGATGATCACTTTTTTAGCGACCGCTATAGTTCTTTTCATTATTTACTTTCCAGTGATTCAAATTAGGTGAAAAATTTGGTTAGCCACTGGATAAAGGAAAAAGTGCTCAATATAAATAAGAGCAGAGCGACGCCATTGTCTAATGCTCACGGCCGAAGCCGGCATTTCAAATACAAATGGATTTCGATCTATACACACGTTCCTAGTGCAATAGCTAACCACACTAGAGAGTAGAGCGGAATGCCGCATGCTTACACGAATTTAGCTGCGTCCCAATCATTACGCCCCCCACTATTGAATGGTATACCACGCTATTATTCTGAATTCAAACACTTAGACACAATGCTTAAGACCGCATTATATTTTTGTCATGCTCTAGCCTGTCGAAATTCAGACAGATGCGCTTGCTCATTTTCAGTGATATATTTTGCAAAAATTTTAACTCAAGAGTGCTTTTTAGGTTTATAGATAGTAACTGAAAGCATCCCCCAGACTCACTCGACGATAAATTTAGGCAACAAAATGAAAAAATACGCAGGACTATTTGTACTCGCTGCAAGCATCTTCTGGAGCGCCACTAGTTATTCTCAACAGGTTGGCACTATTGGTATTGGCGATATTAGCTATAGTGCAAAAGAAAACCCAGACCTATTACCAGTGGACAATGTGCTAAGTGCCCTGAATGACGGTATTAACAGCGCGTTGACCGAAACGCGTAAATTCACGGTTTTAGACTACGCTCAATTAAAGAGCAGGGTCGAGCAGCAGGACCGTACACTTGAGGGTTACTATGCTAAGCAATATACCGGCCCTGCGATAAACCAGCGAGGTTTGGACTACATTCTGAAGGCTGACGTTACTGAGTTTGGCTTGTTTAAGCAAAAGCGTGGCGATTTTGAAGATACGGTTGGCTTAATTGAGATTGACTTCGACGTTATCGGCGTCGCTGATGTAACTGACGATTTTAGTTCTAGTGTTTCAGCTCAATATACAACTCGAATCGTTGCCAGTGATACTCAAGCCAACCAAGATGTGATCGACCGAGCTATTCAGCAAGGTGTTGATCAGGTGGTCGATCAAGTTATATCTACTCTGTTCCCAATTCGCGTGATGAAAATCGCAGACAACGGAGCCATCACACTTAACTACGGCGAAGGTTTGTTTGACGTTGGTGATACTGTTTTGGTGTACCCGAAAGATACTGATCTTGTAGTCGATAAATCTGGCGAAGTCGTTGGCGATGCAATTGCGACCTTGCAGATAATCACCACCGAGCGTAAGTTCTCTTTGGCACAACCTCTAAACGGCGAAGACGTGCTCGAGAAAGGCCAAAAAGGGCACCTCGTTTTAACTGGCGGCTAGATTCTTAAACTGCTAGCTTTTTTAAATAGGGCTCGACGAGCGCGTTGACATTAACGCGCGCCCCGAGTCGTGTTGCCAACATGTACATACCACCAAGTTTACGATGTAAATAGAGTATGTCTGTTGGTGGGGTTTGCCAAAATTCTTTGAATTCATACCCCTGCTCACCGAGTTCTGACAGTTGATCTGACAGAAGCGCGTTTTTAAAATCGAATAGGCTCGGCGTAGCAAAGGGCGCAAGTGCGATGCCAAAAATTGAAATCAGAAACTCTTGGTATTCTTTGCTTGCGTCACTGGCTTTGTAACCCAGTCTATCAGCCGCCGATATGATCGCCTCCGGGTCATTAGCGACCACTGCGCGAATTAATCGCTTGTAATCGACCACAAAGCGTTTGGTAAAGCTTCGGCTCGCGCCAAAGTCAAGCAGTACGATTTTTTTACTTTGATGATCAAATAAATAATTGGCAAAATTCGCGTCGGTTTGCATCAACCTCAGTTCGAACAGTTCTCTGAGCATTAACTCGAACATGTTTGCCATTAGTTGGTCGACAATAATAGGGTCTAGCTCGCTCAAGGTTTCTATAGGTTCGCCTTCTACGTAATCCATCGCTAAAATTAGTTCTGTACTCAGTTCTGGATAGTGTTTGGGAACAATGTATCCAGCTTCATCATTAAGTAAGCTACGAAATGTCTCTAAGTAGTCTGCTTCTTGCACGTAATTTGCTTCTTCGTGGAGTTGCGCTTTAGCATCGATAAGCAGATCGTCGATATCCATATGTTTGGGCAATATCTTAGTCATACGAAACAGGGTCGCTATATTGTCGACATCGCTGTCGATACTTTGCGCGACGCCAGGATATTGAATCTTTAAGACTATTTGTGTGCCGTCAAGCATTGTCGCACGGTGAACCTGGCCAATCGATGCCGATGCCAAGGGCTCGTGATCGAAACTCGAAAAGCGATCTTGCCAATCTTCTCCGTAGGCGTTGATCAGCGATTGTTCCAACTGGGCGCGCGGCATGATAAATGCCTTGTTCCGTAGCTGTGCCAATATCTCCGAGAGCTCGGGCGGCAGAAAATCGCTGGTTTCCATCGATAAAAGTTGGCCAACCTTCATCGCCGCGCCACGCATGGTTGCTAGTTGCTTGGTCACCTTCCTTGCGTTTGCAGGCGTGAGCAACAGATCGCTAACTTTGGGCCGATTGCCCTGACTCAATTGTTTGGCGCCTTCGCCAATCATTCCAGCTGCAACACCGCCGGCCATTCGAGCGATCTTGCCAAGTCGCCCTAAGCGCGAGCTCGGTATGGCTTTTTCACGTGATTTTTTATCGCTCATTTATGCAATTGGTGTCAGGTTAAATCTTAAAGTTTAGTGTAACGTCCTAAGTGTGATGTGTCGTTGATGAGATCATGCGATTAGACTGGTATTCTTTAGGCTGGATTTGGTGATTAATTATATGAAAATGAAAAAAAGTATTTCCGCTCTTCTAGCACTCAGCATGCTGAGTGCGTGCTCGACCACCACTGCTGACATAAGCAAAGTTAAGTCGGAGTCGCTCGAGGTTAAAACTGGCATGGTGGTTACAGCGAACCCGCATGCTAGCAAAGCCGGCGCGGATGTGCTTCGTGCAGGCGGTTCGGCGGTTGACGCAGCCATTGCCATTGAAGCTGTGCTTAGCTTGGTCGAGCCGCAAAGTTCTGGATTGGCTGGGGGCGGGTATATGGTGTATTTCGATAACGCTAGTAATCAGGTTTCTGTGTACGACGGGCGAGAAACCGCGCCAAAAAATGTCAGTGAAACCATGTTTCTAAATCAAGAAGGCAAATCGATTGGCTTTCTCAATGCCAAGAATAGTGGCCTTTCTAGCGGTGTGCCTGGCATGGTGGCTATGCTTGAATTGGCGCATAAAGATCATGGCAAACTGCCATGGGGCGCGCATTTTGATTCAGCTAAGAAGCTCGCGTCTGAAGGCTTTGCTGTGTCTAAGCGCTTGCACGGAATGATTGCGCGTTTTGGTAAATACATTCCAAGCAGCCTTGATCAAGGGCCAGTTGATGCGCATAACTATTTTTTTGATGATGAGGGCGAGCCAATTGCAATTGGCTCGATCTTAAAGAATCCGGATTATGCTGACGCTTTAGAGCTTATCGCAGAAGATCCTCGCGCGTTTTATCAAGGAGAGATTGCGAAGAAGATCGTTGAACAAACCTCGCACGCCCCGCGAGCAGGTAGTTTGACCTTGGAAGATTTGGCAAAATATAAAGCTCTGAAACGCACAGCCTTGTGCTCAAGTTATAAAACGAAAACACTCTGTGGACCACCGCCATCTTCGTCATGGGTTGCGGTAGCTGAAATCATGGGGTTGTTGGAGCACGCGCCAAAATTTAGTGAGCAAGGCAGCAGTGATGCAAAAAATTGGTCGATATTCGCTGAAGCCCAACGTCTTGCCTATGCTGACCGTGATCAATACGTGGCCGACAACGAATTTGTAGAGGTGCCTCTTGAGGGCTTGCTAAATCAAACATATCTGCAGCAGCGCGCTAAACTAATTAATCCCAGTAAAGCGATCGAATCTGTCAGCGCTGGTGATCCGTGGCAGTTTAATGACGCATCAAAAGTCGCCTATGGCGCAGATGCGACAAATGACGTAGCGGGTACAACCCATTTTGTCGTTGTTGATGGTGATGGCAATGTGGTGTCTCTTACCGCCAGTGTAGAAAGTATTTTTGGTAGCACGCGAATGGCCGCAGGCATGTTTTTGAATAATCAGTTAACTGACTTTTCATTTAAGCCTGCTGATCAATCAGGTAAGTCGATTGCCAATAAGGTTGAAGCAAACAAACGCCCCCGTTCATCAATGTCGCCAACGATTGTGCTTGATGAAAATGGCGAATTTCTAATGGCCACTGGCTCGCCTGGTGGTAACTCAATTATCGCTTATACCACTAAAACGCTGGTCGGCGTTCTTGACTGGGGCCTAAGCCCCCAACAAGCGGTTGAATTGCCCAACATGGTGGCGCGTAATAACCGTTTACGTATCGAGAAAGACCGAGCCGCGCCTGAGTTGATAGATGCGCTCAGAGCCACTGGTTTTCAGGTGAAAGAGAGTGCCGGTGAAAACTCTGGCTTGAGTGTGGTTTACCGGCATGCTGATGGGCGCTTAGAAGGGGGCGTTGACTCGCGTCGTGAAGGCGTCATCGAGTTGGTTAATCTAGAGGCCTCTGATTAATTCCAGAAAAAGCTTGAAACCAGCGAAAGCGCCGCGACATAGCTATCTAAAGGCGTCGGGTCTAGCCCGTTGAAGCCTGAAACGAATTAATTTTAACAGGAGTCATTATGACTACTATCCTATCTGTTCGTCGCGATGACCAAGTGGTTATCGGAGGCGACGGCCAAGTATCGCTTGGCAACACGGTGATGAAAGGCAATGCACGCAAGGTGCGTCGACTATACAAGGGCGAGGTTATCGCTGGTTTTGCAGGCAGCACAGCCGATGCATTTACCTTATTCGAGCTGTTTGACGCTAAGCTCGCCAAGCATCAAGGCATTCTTACTAAAGCGGCGGTTGAGCTCGCTAAAGAGTGGCGTACCGATCGAATGCTCAGAAAACTAGAGGCTCTTTTATGTGTGGCCGATAAAGAGGCTTCTTATATCATTTCTGGCACCGGCGACGTGATCGAGCCTGAAGCTGGCGTAATGGCGATCGGCTCAGGCGGTTCTTACGCCGAGGCAGCTGCCAGAGCATTGGCCGACAATACCGAATTGAGCGCCAAAGAGATTGTTGAAAAATCGTTGACGATAGCCGCCGACATTTGTGTGTTTACGAATCACAGCTTAACGATTGAAGAATTAGAGATTTAGCATGAGTGAGATGACCCCAAGAGAGATCGTTCAAGAGCTCGACAAACACATTATCGGCCAGGCGGATGCTAAGCGCGCCGTAGCTATCGCTTTACGTAATCGCTGGCGTCGTTCGCAAGTTGATGACGATAGCTTGCGTGCCGAAATCACACCAAAGAATATTTTAATGATCGGCCCAACCGGTGTTGGTAAAACCGAAATCGCTCGCCGTTTAGCGAACCTTGCTGATGCCCCCTTTATCAAGGTAGAAGCCACTAAGTTTACCGAAGTTGGCTATGTTGGTCGTGAAGTAGACTCAATCATTCGTGATTTAGCTGACGTTGCCATTAAAGGTCAGCGCGAAAGTGAAATGAAGAAGATGCAAGCGCGTGCTGAAGATGCGGCCGAAGAGCGCGTTCTCGATATATTACTGCCACCTGCGCGCGACGTTGGCTTCACATCGGGCGAGAGCTCAGAGAGCAAAGATGGTGCGGCACGTCAGAGTTTTCGTAAGAAGTTGCGTGAAGGTCGACTCGATGATAAAGAAATTGAAGTAGAAGTCGCCGCGCAAGTCGCTGGTGTCGAGTTATTCGGCCCGCAAGGCATGGAAGAGCTCACTAGCCAGTTACAAGGCATGATGAAGAATATGGGCAGCGATAAAAAGCAAAGCCGTAAAATGCCGATTAAGGAAGCGCTGAAAGTTTTGACCGAAGAGGAAGCTGCCAAACTTGTTAACGAAGACGACATTAAGCTTAATGCGATTCAACGTTTAGAGAATCACGGCATCGTTTTTATCGATGAAATTGACAAAATTGTTGGTCGATCAGAAGGCGGTAAAAGCGCCGATGTTTCACGTGAAGGCGTTCAGCGAGACTTACTGCCGTTGATCGAAGGCAGCACTATTTCTACCAAGCACGGCATGATTAAAACCGATCATATTTTGTTTATCGGTTCGGGCGCATTTCAGCTTTCAAAGCCATCAGATTTGATTCCTGAGTTGCAAGGCCGAATGCCGATTCGAGTTGAACTTAGTGCCTTAACGGTAGATGACTTTACCCGAATATTGACTGAGCCTGACGCGTCTTTGACTGAGCAATATGATGCCTTGTTGGCAACTGAAGGCGTGAAACTGGAGTTCACCGAAAATGGTATTCGACGCATCGCCGAGCTAGCCTGGCAAGTTAATGAGAGCACTGAAAATATTGGTGCTCGTCGTTTACACACCATGTTAGAGCGCTTGCTTGAAGTGATTTCGTTCGAAGCAAGTGACCGCTCTGGAGATACTGTCACCGTCGATCAAGCCTATGTTAATGAGCACCTCGATGAGCTAGTCGAGAACGAAGACTACGCGCGTTACATTCTTTAGTCAGAAGTTATGATCAAGCCGCGAGCGATGTCTATTTGCTGGCGGCTTGATCTCATTAGTCTGAGCCCTGTGATCAGTGTTATAGTCGCTACATGGAATTCGCGATTCTCTTTATTCTTGCCTTTATTGTTGGCCTTGTTGCTTATCTGTTGAGTAATCAATGGATGATCGCCGTTGGCGCATCGATTGGCCTATTTTTGATCAGTATCTTGACCGATAGTGACGCACAGTCGAGCTG
Organism: uncultured Arenicella sp.; assembly: GCA_937918955.1. Taxonomy (GTDB): domain Bacteria; phylum Pseudomonadota; class Gammaproteobacteria; order Arenicellales; family Arenicellaceae; genus Arenicella. Next base: position 17,307 of record CAKZRZ010000147.1, on the reverse strand, counting down.
GACGTTCTCTCTCATTTTTGGGGTGCCAATTGTGTTTGTCGGTAGCTTACTCGGGCCTTACGTTGTTGAGCTTCGTAGAGGCGAAGTGTTCAGTGAGGCTGAAGCCGATGGTTCGCATGATCAAGACTCGAACCATGAAACCTTGAACAATGAAAACTCGAGCAATGAAAAAAAGGACTAAGGGCTAATTTTGTTCGAGAAGTCATAAGGATATATTGAGCGAATAATCGTCACTAACAATCGCGACAAAGCAGAGCTGAGAAACATTATGTTTAACAAAAAGGTAGTTTGGATTACCGGCGCATCTTCGGGTATCGGCGAAGCCTTGGCCTTGCAATTTGCTCGTGAAGGCGCGCGAATCATTCTTTCCGCTCGAGGCAAGGTCGGTCTCGAAGCGGTAAAAGTGAAGTGTGACGCGATCACAAATAGTGAGTCAAACTTGGTATTGCCGATGGATATCACCGACGAACCGAGTTTAGAAGGCAAAGTTGCGCAAGCTAAAGATTGGGCAGGTGAGATCGATTTGCTGATTAATAATGCAGGCATTACCCAACGTTCGAGCTGTCTGAATACTGACATGGACACCTATCGTACTATTTTCGAGGTTGATGTGTTTGGCCAGATCGCGCTTACTAAAGCGCTACTGCCCACAATGGTTGAACAAGGCCATGGGCATTTCGCTGTAACGTCGTCGGTTTCAGGTAAAGTCGGTGTGCCATTTAGAACCGGTTACTGCGCAGCAAAGCATGCCATGATGGGTTTTTTCGATGCACTGAGAACCGAAGTACATCACCACGGCATCAAGGTTACTACGATTACTCCTGGCTACATCCGAACACCAATTTCGTCGAACGCTTTGTCGGGAGATGGTTCAGCTTACAACAAAGAAGATACTGAGATTCGCGGTGGTATGGACGTTGATGATTGCGCGAAAGTTATTCTTGACGGGTTTAAAAAAGGTAAGCCTGAAATCGCTGTCGGTAAAGGCTTTGAAATGAACGCGCTGTGGCTCAAACGTTACTTCCCCAAAACCTTGCTGAAAATTGCTCAGAAGCAATATGCCAAAATGGCTAAGAATAACGATCTTAGCTAAAGCTTGTTTTTAGACGCTAATAATGAATCGAATTATTGTGTTGGCGTCTCATCTAAAAGGTCTATTAATCGTGGCGTCAAGCTCCTTTTACTTGAGTGCCTGCACTGCTACGGACCATGAGCCTATTTCAATGCCGGAGCATCAAGTAATCAGCTGCGACGACTACGCGACTGAATCGACGAATCTCGGTTTACTGGTTAACAACGTTTGGAATAAGCACGCGGCGGCAAACGAAGCTACGAAAAATACTCGCCAGTGCATTGTTAAGCAACAGCGAGATACGGGTTTTGTGTATGGCTGGCTATGGGATTGGCCGCGGTCTCCGCGCGCGGTGTTTGCGCAGCCGCAATTAAAACTCGGCGCATCCCCGTGGGATCCAACAATGTCGTTTGGCAATGACTTTCCTATATTGCTAGCTGAGGTCAAGTCGGCTGCGCTAAGCCATCGATTAAGTGTGATTAGCAATGGAAACTACAATGTAGCAACTACCATGTGGTTCACCGACACACCGATTGATTCACGTTCTGAACTAAGTCTGGATCAACGCAGACAAGCGATTGTCGCAGAGCTCATGATTTGGACTTACTACACGGCCGATCAATTTAAGCCGGGCGGCAAAAAACTTCTCACAGCGACTATCGGCGGGCTTGAGTGGGAGTATTGGTATAAAGAGCAATGGGGCGACGCTTCGAAGCGCAATGACAATAGCTGGCGATACATCACCTTTAGGCTGACCAATCCAAGTCTCGACGTTAATATAGACTTGGCCGAATTACTTGATTTCGCCCGTCAGCGTGAAACAATCGACAAGCGATGGCATATCGGCGACCTAGAGCTTGGTACTGAAGTGATGGGCGGTCAAGGGTTTGCTAGTTTGGAGCATTTTGAGTTTAGCCTTAATAAGAACCCGCCGTTGGCTGAATGAATTGAGAGCGATCACGCTCTAAGAACACTCAATTGGACATAATTCATCACAACATTTGAGACCAATATTCAGTACAATTGACGATTAGGCACTAGATCGGAACCCCTCCATGATTAATTCGGAATGCACCTCCACACTGTCCTTGGTAGACGAGCAAGTCACAGCGACCTTATCGGGTATTGTGCGTGGTGTAGAGAAAGAAGGTTTGCGAGTAACGCAACACTCAAACATCGCACAAACCGCTCATCAAGCCGCTTTGGGATCTACCTTAACGCATCCGAGTATCACCACAGATTACTCTGAAGCCTTATTAGAATTTATCACGCCGGTGCTCAACGATGTTGAAGGCACCATTGATTATTTGAGTAACCTGCATAGCTTTACTGCCGACAACATTGATCAAGAGCGCATTTGGCCAGCCAGCATGCCGTGTCGTTTGCAAGGTGATGAGAGTATTCCAATTGCCAATTATGGAAGCTCAAACATTGGCACTCTAAAGCATGTATATCGTCAAGGCTTAGGGGTGCGCTATGGCCGCATCATGCAATCGATAGCAGGTATTCACTATAATTTTTCGCTACCCGACGAGTTCTGGCAAGCCTATAAATCGAAACTTGATGATCGAAGTAGCAAGCAAAATCCAAGCTTTCAGGCTCAATCATTACCTGACTTTAAGTCAGCACATTACTTTTCGTTGATTCGAAATTTTCGCCGATATTCATGGATTTTGCATTACCTATTTGGTGCCTCTCCGGTGCTCGATAAGTCGTTTTTAGGCGAGCGCAGCCAGCAAGAACACGGTTTAGAAGCTCTGCAAGAAAATACCTTTGGTTTACCTTATGCGACTTCTTTAAGAATGAGCGATTTGGGTTATCAAAATTCGGCGCAAGAAGCCCTACACGTGTCTTATGGCTCTCTCGATGATTACGTCACCACCTTAGCCGAGGCGATGACACACACCTATGATGCGTATAAAGAAATTGGTGTCAAAGTAGACGGCGAGTATCGCCAGCTAAATACCAATGTGCTGCAAATTGAGAATGAATATTATAGCGATATTCGCCCTAAGAGAGTTACCGAATCAGGTGAAAAGCCAATTGCAGCCTTGCGTGATCGCGGTGTTGAATACATCGAGGTGCGTATTCTCGATATTAATCCGTTTTTAGCTGAAGGCTTGAGCGCTCAGCAAATTCGTTTTCTGGATGCTTTTTTGCTTTATTGTTTGTTTTCTCAATGTCCTGAAACCAGCGATACCAGCTGCCCAGAAATTCGCCGCAATCAGCGCGAAGTGATCATGCGAGGTCGAGACCCCGAATTAACGCTACAGCGAGGGCTTGAGCAAGTGCCTTTCTCTGTTGCTGCATCTGAGTTACTAGAGGCAATCATGGGTACGGCTAATCTATTGGACACCGCACATGATAGCTTTGAATACAGTTCAGCCGTTTATGCACAGCAAGCGAAAGTGGACGACCCTAAACTGACACCGTCAGGCCAAATAATGGAGTTGGTCGACGCAGGCACAGAGTTTATTGATATTGCCAAGGATCTAGCTGATAAGCATCAGGTACATTTCGCGAGCCTTGAAAAAGACGATGAATTCCATCAGAGCTTAATCGAACAAGCCACTGCATCCCTGCGACAACAGCAAGAGCTCGAAGCTGGAGACGAGCTTGGTTTTGATGAGTTTTTAGATCAGTACAACAATAGCTAGTGAATTTCTTTTTTATTTGAACTGACTAGAGGTCATTGTTTATCTATTGCTTAGGCCGATAAATGCTTGAGTAGTCAAACATTACACTTTAGAAGTTTAATTGGTTTTGGCGTAGGAATTAGTTTAGTTTGGGTCTGATGTCGCATAATTTCGGAGATCCAAATGAATATTCGCGCAAGAGAACGAGTCACTACAAGCTCACACCTGAAGTTTTTCAGCCTGATAGTCGCAACAGCGATTCTGGCAGGCTGTGCTTCAAATGGCAAAGTTGTGCCTCGTAGCCAGTCATATAAGTCGATCTCATACGGGACTGTTACTGGCGCCGAAGAAGTCACCATTGGCGGCTCTCGATCTGGTGTTGGCGCGTATGTGGTGTCCGCTGCGGCGATTCACGATGCGACCAGCCGATCTTTTCTAGGATTCTTAGCTCGCGCTTTTGTGGGCTCAGCAGTTGGAGCTGCCGCTGAAGAGAGAGTGACACGCAAGCCCGGTATGCGCTATACAGTGGACACCGCAAATGGCCGCGCAATTGAAGTGTTATCTCGCAATGTTGAACTTAAGAAAGGCGACTGCGTTGAGCTTATTAGAAGCCGAGGTGATGTTGAAGTTCGGGCCACCGCTTCTGGCCCTTGTGCTGCACCTATTTCAAAAACCTAAACAGACTTCACTCCTTGGGTTTGCTATTGGTTCTCGGCTTGTTTGACGATGGTGATGTCGCGCTTCGGATATGGAATTTCTAGATCATGATCTCTAAAGGTTTTGTGGATCTCTTTGTAGAGTAGGTGTGAGATGCGACCACGATCCTGTGGTTCATCTATCCAGGCCAGTAGTTGCAAATTAATGCCGCTGTCGCCAAAGCCTCTGAAGCGTACCCGTGGAGCAGGGTGCTTGCGAATTTCGTCTTGTTGGTTTATCAAGCCCATAAGCACTTCTTCGACCTGTTCTAGGTTTGCCTCATAGGCACATTGCAGGTTTAATCGAATGCGCATTGAGTGGCCGGGACCGCCGTTTTCATTGACGATTTTTTGATTGCCAATTACGCCGTTTGGAACGGTTACTTCAATATCGTCACGCGTCATTAAGCGCGTGCTGCGAATACCAATATGTGTGACTTGACCTCGTTCTCCAGAATCTAAGTTAATGTAGTCACCGAGTTTGTAGGGGCGGTCGGCAAGAATGAATACGCCAGAAAATAGGTTGGCTAAGGTATCTTTGGCAGCAAAGCCAACAGCGATACCAACAATCCCCGCTGAGGCTAATAAACCAACCGGATTGATACCCCAAACGACGAGCACCATATAAGCACAGACGATCATTAAAACGATTTTGCTGCTAATAATTAGCAGTGGTTCGGTGCGCACGTCCATGCTTTTAAATCGCGAAGTATCTCTAGACATGGTCGTGATTAATGAGCCACTAATCGACAGTGCAGCCCGGGTCCACGCAAGTATGATCATTGATAGCGCAAACGCACTGATGTAAGCGGCCGTTCCTTCGGTGTAGCCGGTAGATTTAGTCGCTACAATCAAACCGAACCAAACCACTGTTTTGAAAATGGGATTACGCAGATCTTCGATGATCCTATCATCGAGATCATTAATGGTTTTGCTTGCTAGATTCTTTATTAAGTTCAGAGCGTAATGCCGTATTAAAGAAGCCGATGCCCAAAAAATCAGAAAAATTAGCGTGGCTTCAATAATTGGATAGGTTTGAATTATCTCCCAATAAGGTTGAGCTTGCTCTGGCAACAAATCGGCAAATGTTGGAACTTGCTTGTTAATATCCGACGCCACTTCGGTAACGATTGCGTCTTCGTTTTGCGTGCTTTGCGAGGCGGTCGGATCTGAAAGTATGCTCATACTGATAGCTAACAATGGCTTGGCGTTCTTGAGTTAGGGAGCACTTGAGTTAAGGAACATAGTTTATAGCATGGGCTAAACCATGGAGCTATAAACCTTGAGACTCGATCCAGTGTTGAATTTCTTCAGTAACTTGTATATCTGTTTTACCTTCAACACTGATTGGCGGGCCAAAAATGCAGCGTATTGTGCCGGGCTTGATCCACCAACTGTCTCTTGACCAATATTTGCCAGCGTCATGAGCTACCGGGATTATTGGTTTGTTGGCTGCGATGGCAAGCTTGGCAGCGCCCTTTTTATAACGCCCTGATTTGCCATAGGGTGAGCGAGTGCCTTCCGGGAAAATCAGCACATAGCGGCCTTCTTTGAATTTTTCGATACCTTGCTCAACAACTTGATCCAAAGCATTTTTCTTATCCGAACGGTCAATTGCAATCGGCCCAGTAGCACGTAAGCCCAAACCAAAGACAGGAATACTAAGCAGTTCCTTTTTAAGAACCCAAGACAGCGCAGGTAGAAAAGTTTGAGTAGTTATTGTTTCCCAAGTTGATTGGTGCGCGCAGGCGAACACGCAGGGCTCGTCGGGTATGTTTTCCATGCCCTCGAGTTCATGGTCTAAGCCGCAGGTAATTCTTAGCCACCAAGTGACGAATTTAGCCCAGCCAGCAATCATCCAGGAACGCGTCACGGGTTTAAACGCGAGTGCGAAAATCGCAACAAACATGAACGGGATGGTTGAAAGTGCTTCAACCAAGTAGAACAAAATGGAACGAATATAAATCATAAGCTATTGGAAAATGCGCTCTAGATGGGCCCGTTAGATTTCTTGCTTGAGCAAGGCGTCGGTAAACGTAGCAAGGGTGTCGAACACCAAGGTGCCATCAAGATCAATAGTGGGGTCGGTGGCAATTTTCTTTAAGCTTTTTTTGCCATTACCAGTTTTAACTAGAACAGGACTGGCGCCAACGGCTTTTGCCGCTTGTAAATCGCGTACAGAATCACCTACGGAGTATACTCCGCTATAATTAATGTTTAGCCGTTCGGCTAATTCGTGGTACATGCCTGGCAAGGGTTTGCGACAATTGCAGCCGTCATCGGGATGGTGCGGGCAGAAGAGAATGCTCTGAATTTTTCCGCCGTGCTGTTGCACGTAATCGATCATGCGCACATGAATTTTAGCTAAGGTGTCAGCGCTAAATAGTCCGCGACCAATACCAGACTGATTAGTGACAATGACTACTTCATAGCCAGCTTGCGACAGGCGCGCGATAGCCTCAAGGCTACCTTTTAAGGGTACCCATTCTTCTGGACTTTTGATGAACGTCGACGAATCTTTATTGATTACGCCGTCGCGGTCCAAAATGATCAGTTTCATGTGCTTGCTTTGAGGCATTTAAATGCAGTGAGTTAAGCCTGTAGAAGCGAGATGTCAGCAACGCGCAAGAACAGGCTCTGCATTCGTTTAAGCAGGGCTAGTCGATTCAATTTCTCAGCCTCATTGTCACTCATGACCATGACGTGCTCGAAAAAATCATCAACTGGTGTTCGCAGGCTCGCAAGTTTCTCCAAGCCTTGTTGATAGTCGCCACTGTCAAATAGCGTGATGCAGTCGGCTTCGATACTGTTGATACTTGAGTACAGCTCTTTTTCAGCCGCTTCAGTAAGTGCTGATTCATCTACCTCTATGGCGACGTCATCATCTTGCTTCTTTAAAATATTACTAATGCGTTTGTTCGCTGCAGCCAAATCGGCTGCTTCAGAGACTTGGCTAAAGGCGCTAACGGCTTTCACGCGCTGCTCAAAGTCGAGCGGGCTGTCAGGTTCGCAGGCCATTACTGCATTAATCGTAGATGTGGCAATACTTTGCGATTGATAGAACGCGGTCAAGCGCCCGCGAACAAAGCCAACAATGGCGGCTTGCGTGTCGTTGTCAATTTCAATGTTTTGCAGTTCAGCGTAAACCGATGCTGATTCAGCAACCAATTCAGACAAATTAAATGAACGTTGTTGTTCGATTAAAATGCGCAGAATGCTTAACGATGCTCTACGCAATGCGTAAGGGTCTTTGTCACCTGTAGGAACTTCACCAGAACCGTAAATACCGACTAAGCTGTCGAGTTTATCGGCAAGCGCTACTGCTTGGGCTTCGGCGCTACTTGGCAATTGGTCTCCTGCGAATTTGGGCCAATAGTGTTGCTCCACGCATTCGCCGACCAAAGCGGGCTCACCATCACGATCAGCGTAATAGTGGCCCATGATGCCTTGAAGCTCGTCAAACTCACCAACCATGTCAGAGACTAGATCAGCCTTAGCGAGTAAAGCGCCACGCTTAGCGATTGTGACGTCGGCGTTCATCTTGGCGGCTAACTTACCGGCTAAATTCTGGATGCGCTTTGACTTTTCTAATACGCTGCCAAGTTTGGCATGAAACATGACGTTATCGAGGCGTTCAACGCGCTCTGCCAGTTTCATTTTTTGATCAGTGACCCAGAAGAACTGAGCGTCTGATAGTCTAGCTCGGAGTACTTTTTCATTGCCTGAACGAACTTGCTCAGGCTTCTTGCTTTCGATGTTGCTTACTGTAATGAAGTGCGGCATCAACTTGCCAGCTTCGTCAACAACGTGAAAATACTTTTGGTGGTCTCTCATTGATGAAATCAAGCATTCTTGGGGCACTTCTAGAAAGCTTTTATCAAAGTCACCTATAACAGCCGTTGGGTATTCAACCAAACCTGTTACTTCATCTAGGAGTGCTTGGTCATCTTCTATTCGGCCGCCAACGCTTGCTGCTGCGGCGTTTACCTGTTCAGCGATCATTGCTTGACGCTCTGAGAAGTCGGCTACAACATGGCCTGTTTCTAAAAGGCTCGATTGATAGCTATCGGCATTCGCGATGGTAAATTCACCTTCACTGTGAAAGCGGTGTCCGCGTGTCGTGTTGTTTGACTCGATATCAAGTACCGTAGCGGGAAGCACTTGATCGCCATGCATGACAATCAACCATTTTACTGGCCTTACAAATTCGGCCGTGCCATCGCCCCAACGCATGCGTTTGGGAATTGGTAGCCGCTTGATCGCTTGATCAATAATGCCGGGGATAAGCTCGGCAAGCGTTTTGCCTGTTTCTGTGAGCTTATAGCTAAGCCATTCGCCTTTGTCTGTTTTCAAGCGTTCTAGGTTTTCAACCTCAACACCACACGACTTGGCAAAACCCATCGCTGCTGGAGTTGCCGTGCCGTCGTCTTTAAATGCTGCCTGAACCGCTGGGCCACGACGTTCGATACTTTGATCTGGCTGAGCCGCGATTACATTCGGCACGCTTAGAGCTAAACGACGAGGCGACGCGTAAGGTTTAGCTAAATCGGCATCTGCTTTTTCAATAAGTTGTGCCTCAACTAAGCCATTGAGTAGCTCAGCAGTAAAGGCGTCACTGAGTTCTTTAAGCGCTTTGGGCGGCAGCTCTTCGGTGCCTAATTCGATTAATAAAGTAGTCATGCAATTAGGCCTCGGTAGTGCGTCCGCGTGGAAAGCCTAGGGCTTCTCGTGATTCGTAGTAAGACTGTGCAACGCCTTTAGCGAGTGCGCGAATGCGGCCGATGTAACGAGCACGCTCGGTGACGCCAATGGCGTGACGAGCGTCTAACATGTTGAATCCATGAGAGGCTTTTAGCATTTTCTCATAGGCTGGAAGTGGCAGGTTTTGTTCAAGTAAATACTTGGCTTCAGCTTCGCAGGCGTTGAACTGGTGAAACAGTTCTTCAACGTTGGCGTGCTCGAAGTTAAAGGTTGATTGTTCAACTTCGTTTTGATGATAGATATCACCGTAGGTAAAGCCGTCGGTCCATTTTAAGTCGTATACGCTGTCAACGCCTTGTAGGTATAGTGCGATACGTTCGAGACCATAAGTGATCTCGCCGGTCACGGGTTTGCAATCAAGGCCGCCGACCTGCTGAAAGTAGGTGAACTGAGTCACTTCCATACCGTTAAGCCATACTTCCCAACCAAGGCCCCATGCGCCGATTGTTGGTGACTCCCAATTGTCTTCCACAAAGCGAATATCGTCGCTGAGCATATCAATACCGAGCTCTTTCATCGACTCAAGATATAGCTCCTGAATATTGTCAGGCGACGGTTTCAAAATTACTTGATATTGAAAGTAATGCTGCAAGCGATTAGGATTCTCTCCGTAACGACCATCGGTCGGGCGACGAGACGGCTGTACATAAGCTGCATTCATCGGCTCGGGGCCAATCGCGCCTAAGAAGGTTGGCGAATGAAAGGTGCCCGCACCAACTTCTGTGTCGATGGGTTGCATTATTACGCAACCATTGTCCGCCCAAAACTGCTGCAAACGCAGAATCATGTCTTGGAAGCTTAGTACATTACTCATGATAGTTAATTTATCTGCTAGAGGTTTTTACCAGCGCCAGGCTGGTTAAGTTGGGAAACTGTGATCAGTCGTTGCCAATTAAATCGCGCGATTTAATTGGCGGTGCCGATATGCTAAACGGTTTGCGTTTATTGTCTCGCAGCTGCCCCTTAAATAAGACACGGTATTATAGCGGTAGAGACTAATTTTGCGAGCGCTTAAGCCTGCTTTCTATCGGTAAATGCTGGGCGCGTGACAGCTAAGTAATGTGTGAAGAATCTGTGAAACTAGACATTCTGTCAATGTAATTACTTTAATTCATATCAAGGTAAACATTTAGTTATAAAAGGATAGACAAGCACCTAAATTTTAGGTAATTTCCGTTGCAGACATTGGTCTAGCCCAAGTCGCCTAGGAGTGAGGAAAGTGCAGCTAATAGCACGACTCATGAAAATGAAAAGACTCGTTAACAACAATAATAAGAGCGAGTCTTTTTATTTTCGTACTAGATTTCCCCTTCGTAGTTATTCTCAATGGACATGAGTACCCGATATTTCTGATTAAGCCATAGGCGCTTTATTTTCGTACCTTTTGTTCGAACAAAATTTTCGTTTATTAGGTTAGCCCGATGGACATGAACTACACTAATCCTATTTAACCTCCGTTTCACTGATGTATTCTTATTAATCTTGGTAAGAGCGGCGTTGTGGCTTACGTATATTTGTTCCTTTACTTATGTGGTCTAGGCTTCTATGTCACAGCTAGCTTTAATCCTTTTGCAATACTAAACTACTTAAATCTTAGATCTATACCTAACCTCAGATGGACTTTATAGAAGAGTATCCCAACGCGCTTCCAGATGATTTATGTGATCGGCTCGTTAAGATCATCAATGAACATCAAGGTGCTTATCAAGGGCGTATCGGCGGGGGAGTGGATTTGGCCAAGAAGAACAGCATAGATTTGATGCTTGATGAGCACCCTGAGTTTGATTCCTTAAAAGCTGAGATTCTTCAGTATACGATTTCAAAGGCCTGCGAATATTTTGAAAAATATTGTTTGGCACTTGTTGGCAGCATTTCCGTTACCTTATCTGATGAAAATGGCGTGCCGCTGACCATAACGCCAGAGAATTTTGATGAGTATGGCAAACCCCAGATCGCTAATATTATTGCTTACTTGTATCGTAGCGGGTCGGTAAATATTCAAAAGTATTGCCAGGGAGAAGGCGGCTACCCTCATTGGCATTCTGAGCAGTACCCTCAATTAGGCGGCCATGAGCCTTTACATCGAGTCTTGCTCTATATGTTTTATCTTAACGATGTTGAGGAGGGTGGAGAAACTGAGTTCTATTATCAACAACGCAAACTCAAACCTAAAAAGGGAAAAATGGTTATTGCACCGGCAGGCTTTACACATTCTCATAGAGGTAATTTGGCAGTTAGCGGCGATAAATATATTGCAACCTCATGGATTATGTTTAACCGAGCCGAGAAAATTTACTCGACTTCTTAGGCAAGTGATTAGTAAATTCGTTCCCGTTATTAATTTGAAAATTAGAGGCGCAATAATCTGCGGCCTAATTGCGTTCTTCACGAATAATTCACGTAATTAAAGCAATCAATCGGCGAATAATGGTTCATTTCTCTTAATATTGTTTTAATGCCTAATCGATAAATTTTAGGGTCGATGGTAAATCATCTATTCCTCGAAAGTTATCCGATAAAAAAGGGGCCATAGTTCTCGATGAACAGTTCAGGTCAAATCAATAATAATAAAATCCTTTGGGGGATTGTAAATGTCATTAAAAATGAAAGTAATTAGCGCCGCTACACTATTGGCGCTTAGCTCGGTAGCACATGCTGAGCGTGTAATCGTTTCGCACGATTCAAATGCAAATGGTCTTAAGAAAGGCCACGCTGTAAAGGCTGAAGGCAACGGCTGGTTTGCGGTTGAGTTAGATGATGCTGGTAAATCAGCGATGCGTGGAAAATCTGGCTTTAAATCAATGGAAATTGATGCAAAGCGGTTTCCACTAGCTATATTCAATGACGATGTTGGTAATCCGATGACTGAGCAGATTACGCCATATGCGATCTATCAATCTCAAGGTGATCAACTAAGCTTACAGGGTGGCCAAAAAGTGTGTGTGATCGATTCTGGCTTAGATAACTCAAACCAAGATTTCGATTGGCCGAGTGTCACCGGTGACAATGATTCAGGCACAGGGAACTGGTTCGAAGCGGGTGGCCCACACGGTACTCATGTCGCTGGTACCGTTGGCGCTGCGGATAATGCTTTTGGTGTTATCGGAATGGCGCCAGGTGTGCCCATGCACATTATCAAAGTGTTTAATGCTGATGGTTATGGTTATTCATCTGATTTAGCCCTGGCCGCTGAAAAGTGTACTCAATCCGGAGCTAACATCATCACAATGAGCCTTGGCGGTGGCGGTGCTAACTCAACTGAAGAGAATGCATTTAAGTCGTTCACTGATAACGGTGGATTAGTACTAGCCGCGGCTGGTAACGATGGTAACAATGTTCGTTCATACCCTGCAGGCTACGAATCAGTGATGATGATTGGTGCTAATGACGCGGATAACAATATCGCTGACTTCTCTCAACACCCATCCAACACCATGGTGACCGGTCGTGGTAAAAATCAAACTACCGTTGTAAATGATGGTTTCGGTGTAGAAGTTACCGCTGGCGGTGTTGATACCCTTTCAACCTTTCCAGCTGGCACAGGCGTTTCTTCTGGCTTAAGTGTTGATGGCGCAAATTATCAGTCTCTTGCGATGGAAAACACCGGTGTGGTGACAGGGGTGACCTATTTTATGGGCACCGCTGAAGCCGTAGATGCGGGAGCAAGTGGCAAAGTTTGTGTAATTGATCGTGGCGCCATTTCATTTTTGGATAAGGTGCAGAACTGCGAGAACTCTGGTGGAATAGGTGCCGTTATTGTAAATAATGAGCCAGGTGTGTTGGCGGGAACCTTAGGAGATACAAATACGTCTAGTATTCCTGCTGTCGGAGCGGCTCAAGAAGATCGTGCCGCAATTGTGGGTTCATCAACAGCGACGGTATCGGTAACCGCGAGTGATTATTCGTTGCTAAGCGGTACTTCAATGGCTACACCCGCTGCAGCTGGAGCAGCGGCTTTGATTTGGTCGAATCACCCAAGCTGTAATGGCACCGATGTGCGCGAAGCAATGAAGGCGACAGCCGAAGACCAGGGCGCTGTAGGGCGTGATGATTTCTTTGGTTACGGCATCGTTAAGGCGAAAGCAGCGAGCGATTACTTGACAGCAAATGGATGTGGCGGTACTGAGCCTCCTGCAGAGCTGAGTCTTTCAGGCAATCGCTCTAAAGGAAATCGTCAAGCTAACATTAACTGGACAGGTGCAAGCAGTTCTAGCGTTGATATCTACATCAATGGAAGTTTGAATAGCACCCAGTCGAATGACGGTTCAGCATCTTTCTCCGTAAGTAAGTCCGCTACTTATACCTTCCAAGTTTGTGAAGCGGGTAGTTCAACGTGTACGAATCAAATTACATTGTAAGATGGTTCTGCGCTAATTAAGCGCTGCGTTAAAAGGCCGATTCAATTTTGAATCGGCCTTTTTTCTTCTACCTTCGTAAGTGCCTTTGATTGTCTCTGGCAGTCCCTAACGTGTCATGCAGAGCTTTTGTTGGCATCGGTTTAGCGAGGATCCATGATCGACGTGTGCGCGATTTTCCAAGTAGAGCCTATTTGCTGTGCAACTAAGTGAAAGTGGGTTCTGCGAATTATTTCTGGTTTAGATGGGTCGGTTTGAAATTCCGTGTAGAGGTGAATCACGGCTGCGTCGTTGCCTAAATATCGCAGTGATATGGGTTTAATTGTCAGGGTTTGTGTTTCAGAAAACATATTCTCAAATTGTGGGAAAAGCCTGTTTTCTAAGAACGTTTCTAGGGTCTTGGAGTCTTGGAACATTCGCGCGAAGGCATTTGTCAATTCGGTATCGCTGGTATGCAGTGCGATAAGCTTTTTAGCATTAAGCTCTTTCCAGCTAGATTGATAGTCACTTACCAAGCGTGCTATTTGTTTTGCTTCGTGTTGGTTTTGGGCTTCTCCGAATACCTTATAGTCGGGTATTTCGCCTCGCTGTTGAGCATGCGCTGTGCTTAAGAGAGCCGATATTAGTAATAAAAAGTGATATGGTTTACGCAAAGTAGTCATTATTAATCCCTCATTGGGTTGATAGTGTTCGTTTTGTAAGAGAGCTCTAACTCAGTTATAAAACACCCAATTTCTGATCAGCTAGTGGTATGTCGTGTAGAGTCCATTTTTGTCGTGAATAGTCCAGCCTTCAAATTCGCCAGCCTAAAGTTGTCGCTGAACAGCGCGCTTATTCCAATTGTTGCCTTGCTACTCGCTGGGGTTCTGACCATCGGAAGGGCATTCAATACCGGTGATTTAAACAGTTTGCATAGATTTGGTTTATGGCTAACAGTGTGTGCTCTGGTAGCGGTACAGGTATTGGTATTTAGGTATTTGGTTCATCGTTATGTTTTCAGGTCACTTGCGTATGGGCAGTTTGTATCGAACGTGAGCGCGGTAGTTTTGACGATCTTTGCCGTAGCCGCCGAGCTGCATGTATTGAAATACACTCCAATTTTGCCCAAGCGAGTTGACCCGCCACTCGAGTTTTTAGCATTTGTTTGGCTGCCGATAGCCGTGATTAGCGCGATATTTATTTTGCTGCATAAAATGCTCTACCTACACGCAGTCGATAGGCCGTCGATGGATGTCGATTTGGTAACGGGCGAAACGAACGCCGTAGATAGTGACGAGTCAATGCCGGAATGGCGAAGATCAAAAACCTTAAGAGTTCAAGTTGAAGACCATTACCTGAGAATCTTTAACCAGAATCGGCAGTTCTTTATTCGAGGAAAAATGTCGGAAGCGATCCAATTGCTCAAGCCTAAAGAGGGTATGCGAGTTCATCGATCGCATTGGGTTTCATTTGAGCATGTCGATGAAATTCAAAAAGAAGGCCGTGACTATCATTTAAGGCTTAATGACGGCGACCGAATTCCGGTGAGTCGAGGTCGCGCGAGTGAAGTTCTCAAGAGTTTAGAACGGTTTAGCGCTATGTCGAACGAGTAGTGACGATTAACATTGTATAAACTCGGTCTTGCAAACGTTCGAACATAGCTGCCTTACTTATTAGAAAGCCAAACAAATTGGTAGGGTTGCAGTGTTATTTCTTCTTGATCCTCAGAGAAGTGAGTTTCGCTTACCAAATCGATCCAGGTCTGAAGTGTAATCAGGTTAATAGAATTGATTGGGATGGTGATCGCTTTGTCGCTAATGTTATGGATGCAAAATATACTTTGCGAACGATCGATACTCTGGCGCCAAAAAGCAAATACTTCGGAGCCTAAATGTAGCGTGAACTGCACCGCATTAGGGTGAAAAGCCGCTTGCGCGCCTC
Source organism: uncultured Arenicella sp. (assembly GCA_937918955.1). Lineage (GTDB taxonomy): Bacteria > Pseudomonadota > Gammaproteobacteria > Arenicellales > Arenicellaceae > Arenicella. The sequence continues at coordinate 1,868 of CAKZRZ010000147.1, read as the reverse complement.
GAATTTTAAGCAGGCTGGTGAGAGAGTCTAAGACTTTATGATGATGCGATGCAGGGTTGTCTAGGAGTGCACTTAACTCCTCCATATTCCATTTCTTGCGATTGATGTCGCGGTTATGATTGCTCAGTGCAAGTCGCTCTACGTCGTTTTGAGTGCCCAATAGACTATGGATATATACGCCAGGTATGCCTTCGAGTGAGAACATAATTGCATGAGCGCATACAAAGCGTTGCAATTGCCATTTATCAGGTCCGTTAACGGTGCCTTGCAATGCATCAAATAATGCGACGTTAATTTCGTAAGCTTCTTGTTTGCCGCCTTCCACTGAGCGCCACGAAACTCTTGCGCCAAAGCTTTGCAGTGTATTGATAAGTTGATCAACCTCTGTTTCCTCTAACAAACCTTTTACTGGACGCAAACCAATGCCGTCATGGCTGGCTATAAAATTGAAATAGAAGGTTCCATTCTGCGCAGGCGGCATACTCATTTGCCAGCGCTTGAGATGATCGCTATTGCCGCTAAGAAGGGCTTGAATTAATAGAGGTGGCAAGGAAAAGTTGTAAACCGCGTGCGCTTCATTGGCGTTGCCAAAGTAGGACAAATTCTCATGATTGGGCACATTTGTTTCGGTGATGACAATGGCTTCAGGCGTGTGTGCTTCGATCAAAGTTCGAAGCAGGCGCACAAACTCATGGGTTTGTGGCAAATGCACGCAGGGGCTGTTCGGTTCTTTCCAAAGAAAGGCAATCGCGTCTAAACGAAATATTTTTACTCCTTGTTCGAGATAACGTCGAATAATGGTCAACATCTCGATCAGCACGTCAGGGTTTCTAAAGTTTAGATCTACTTGGTCATGGCTGAATGTGCACCAAACGTATTTATCGCCATCGATCGTCCGTGTTTCTCTTAACAGTGGTGAGGTTCGAGGCCGAACGACTTGGCTTACATCCTCGCTTGGTTCTGTGGTGATAAAGTAGTCTTTGCCGGGGTGTTTCTGCTGGCGAAAATTTTCAAACCAACGGCTGCGTTGCGAACAGTGATTTATTACTAAGTCGGCCATCAAATCGTAGCCGTCTGCGATGGCTTCGATGTGCTGCCAAGTGCCTAAGCTGTCGTTCACTTGAGCATAGTCTATGACCGAAAACCCCTCGTCGGAACTGTATGGAAAAAAGGGCAGAATATGTACGCCTGAGATGCTGTCACTCAGATACTGATCAAGAAAGGTGTTTAACGTTTCTAGTGGCGCATGCCCCGCTTGGGTCACACTGTCACCATAGCTAATTACCCAAGCGTCGGCTTCACTCCACTTATTGCTATGCAAGGGCGTGGCTTCTTGGGAGTGCTGTACCTGCATGGTGGCAATGAGTTTTCTTGCGAGGGCCTCGTGGTCTTCATCTAGATAGATGCGGCTGAGTTGATCACTAATGATATCTATAAGCATTTAAGTACCTCAGGGCTTAATTGGCGTAATCGGTCATGTCGGCGTCAACCGCTGCTATTAGCTCCTCTGCAATGTCTGGGAGTGCGCTTCCGACTCGATTCCAGCTAGGAATAAACGGTGTTTCCATTGGGTTATCAAGAAAGTCGTGGCCGGCGTTAAGCACATTTTCGGCAAACAATTCTATCGCGGCTTCTTCGGCATGAATGTCTAAAGTAAGGCCGTTCATTTGCGCATCATTGTAATAAGTTTCGACAAAATCGAGCGCAATACGATAGTACGTTGCCTTTATTGCGCGAAAGGTTTCGGTGTTAAATACCACTCCATTTGTTGCCAGTTTTCGATACAGCGCTTTACAGATATCGATCGACATTTTGGATAAACCTTTGGCGGTGTCGTCGGCAGAAAGGTCTTGGTGTTTATGATCGTA
>CAKZRZ010000146.1 GCA_937918955.1 uncultured Arenicella sp. | reverse complement strand
CGGGTTTTCCTCTACCGCTTCTTCCAAATCAGCCAATTCAAACGCTCGGCCATGCCCAACGGCCCCAAAGTCGGCTCAGGTGGCTCCCTCTCGCCGCGGGGAGACTGGCGCGCGCCGAGTGACGCCAGCGCTGCGGTCTGGCTGGCCGAGGTCGATCGTCTGCTGGTTGAGGTGGATATGGAATGAAATGGCATAGCATAAAAGTGCACATATTCATCAATGAAACAGCTTACTCTCTGTAAGTGAAGGCGCTCGACGAGTGTTAATATTACTAGCAGCAGTGTTGTCTCAGTGAATATTGCAGTATTGGCAATTTCACTCCAACAACGCTGACGAGTGATGTGCAGTATGATTCTCTAACAAATTTATGAGGGGCGTTTAATTCGAATTTCGCCTAGCTCAGTAATTTCGCCATTACGTACCTCTACTTGAATTGCCGATCCCTCTTCACCGCTCGGTGCTGGGATCAAAAAGTTCGTTGCCGGAGTCCACACAGCTAGTGAATACACACCTGCTGGTACGTCGCGAATAACAAACCGGCCTTCCGCGTCAGTGCCACCTTTCTGGGACTCTAAAGTGAATGAAATCAACGGTCCTGCTGGAGAATTAGTAATAGTTGCAAGAAATACGAACAGGTTAGCGATAGGTTTTCCTTCCATATCGAGCAAAATGCCGCGAATTGCCCCTTTCGTACTATCTAATTCAATTGATGTTGTATCTGTGGGTCTAAAGGTGGGTGTCGGTGGTTGCGGATACGGATACGCAGGAACGAGGGACAGAGCAGTGGGGACTGGATAGGCGAGAGGTATAGGCGAAGGATCAACACTAGTCTCTAAAGTTGGAGTAGGGTTAGGAATGGAAGCGGTGCAAGCGCTCAGCAAAGTAACGGATACTAATAAAAGTATACGAAAAAACATACAGAGTCCTCCAACGTCAGAGAGTATTAACTACAAAGTTTAGGGGTCGTGTAAAAAACGAATGTTTCAAATAGAGGCAAGGGTGAGCAAAATCTCACCCTTGCCCCATTCCAACTCATATTACGGTTGGATGAGTGCATTGTAGGCGTACAGTTGGTCTTGAGTTGCGCCTACAGTCTGGTTACTTTGGTTCACAACGCAGATGATAGGCTGAGTAGCTTCAATCTGAGCCGAGCCGATAAAGTTGTTTGGCAGGGCTGCCTCCAATTGTTGCAAGATAACTGCCGATTGGTTCACAGGTAAACCTGTTACTTTATGAGTTAATGGAACGTTAACGGCACCTGTACCAGCAGCTTCACCTTTGTAAGCAACCGAAATGTTTGCCGGTCCCGTGCCAATGTTCTGGCAGGTGATTGAGCTTTGGTAGTTGTAGTAATTTTTCATTACAATCGGTGCTACCCATCTGGTTGCACCGCTAGAGAATCCTTCATACGTGGTAGCTAACTTCGTGCCTCGTCGTGACTCATTTACTGTAACGATGATTGGCTGTGAAGAGCTAGTTACTACTGCACTATAGGCTTGATTGGAAGATGGTAGCAGATTGAAATCCAACAACGTTTGCGATGCGCCCGGCGCTAAATTGAAGGTTTGGGTTAGGCCTGAAGAATAGGTGACAGTTACAGTTGTAGTGCTGTTACCCACATTCTGTACACTTGTTGCCGTATCGTAATCATAGTATTTACTCATTACCAACGGTACATAAGCTTTGGTCGATCCACCGCTAAATGCAGTATATGCGTATAGTTGCTCGTCTACTGGACCGCGTCCGTAAATCTGCACTATTGCCGCCAGAGGCAGAGAGTTGTCACTCGTGATCACGGCCGAATAAACCTTATTGGGTACAAATCCAGATCGACCTTCATGTATAACCGCTCGCGAACCGTTTCCTTGGAGCTGAAATGTATCACGTTCACTCACCACTTCTGTAGCGCCATCATAGTACTTAATTGTCACATTATTTGGGCTAGAACTAGCATTCATGATACGGATTGACGTATAATAGTTGTAGTAGTTGTCATAAACGCTTGGGACATACAATGTAGTTGCTGGTGAGGAAACACCAACAAAAGTGTCACCCGAGTTGGCATCCGAGTAGTTGACTACGGCAGCTACCGGCTGATCGCAGCTAACTGTAGCAGCAAAAACACCTGATGGAAAACCACTAACTGAAGGTGTAAATACGTATAAGCTAGCGCCTGGAGGGACTGAGGGTAAGGGACCAGAAGCGAAAACTGAATTACCAGTTGCGTTAAATACTTGATATGAGCAGTTTGCGTCTGCTGAACCAAGATTCTGTACGCGGAACGCAGTTGAAAATGGGCCGCCAGGTACCCCACTGTCAGGATTGGGTTGAGCGAAAGCTGGTGATCGTGGAATAGACACCAAACTAATGAGGAGCGTTAGTACTGCAACCAGCAGCCAGTTTCGTGCATACATGATGTTGTTTCCTCCACTAACATTAACGGATAACATTAACGGACTTTGGCTTCCATTTTCTTGAATGTGCCGCCACGATTCAATAACCACATGGGGTATTTTTGACATACCGAACGGGGTAGTGGGAGCAAAGAGACTTTCTGAGAATGGTGTTAGTCAATACTCCTAAAGAGTTATACCACTGTACTAGAGGGTCAAGAATAATTATGAAATGAGAGATTGAACATTATTCCTAGTAGTATAACGCCGAATAACAAATAGGATTAGTGAAATGCCCCAAGCTGAAATCAGATCACTGATGCTATAAATTAGACGAATAGCAAAAATTGTCAGCACAATTTGGGGGACTTCCATAAATTGATCAAGCAATGCAAAGAGAGTAAGATCACGAAAGAGAGTACTGATAGGAATAAATTGGAGTATCAGACCGACAATACCACTTATCGTGCCCAATCTGAGAGCATCAATGATTGAAAGTGGCTTGGAAATAAATGGTGTAGATAAAATAAAGAGAATAAAGGCACCAAGCAGCCATGCCGTAGTATAACCAGTACACCACCAGCCTACGCGCCAAAACGAGCGCCAATGGTTAAATTCGGAGTTTTGTGTAACTAGTGAGGCAAGAACTTTCCAAACAATCAAGGGATAAAGGATCACTATTACCAATTGAAATAATAGTGCTGGTATGCAAAGAACAAAGACGATAGTGATACCGGTGAGAATTAAAAGAGCTAACTCTGTCGTATTCACCCAGAAAGCTGCTTTAGTCGATAAATGCTCGGCTCGATACACAGTAACCCGACTTAGCCATTTCCACCATCCACCCGGTAACCGCCCCATTAAATATGTTTGAATAAAATCATCGATAGCTCGTTGCCAATCATGACGACGATACCCAATCATATCAATCCATATAGCTGCCTGAATAATAAGAGATAACATGTACAATACTATGCAAAGAATAACATTTTGTATTGATAATGATTTGGATAGAGTAGGCAAAAGATGTTGATTTTGATAAAATATGAATAAGGTTAATACTAGAAATAGTGTGTTAATTACTGGTTTTAAGATACGTTGCATCAGTGTTTGGGTGAATATGCAGCGAACAACCCGAACAGATTTTTGTAAAAATATCATTTGGATACCTTTTGAAAAACCCAAACAGTGATACTTGATAGACCGGCATTCTCTATCACACGTTGCACTGGATAAAACAACACTCGACTAACCGGTAGATGAAACAGCCTTCGTAGCATAGCAAGCAAGCTATATCGTGCTCCTTGCAGATCTTGCTGTAAAAAAGCTAGCGAATGCCCAAGGATAGCATACGAGCCGATGAAACATTTATTGGTGCTGGCTTTAAAACCCTCACGCCTAAACAGTTCGAGTAAGGTAGTGCGGGGCAATACAAACAAATGGCGTGGTAAATCCCAACCGCACCAATATTTTCCAAAAATCAGCCTACTTATACTTTCGTAGTTAGGTACGGCAACAATACATATACCGTTTGGTTTCAGAGCACGGTACATGTTCTTTATTGCTACCTTAGGGTCTTCAAGGTGCTCAAATACATTCCACATTGTGATAACATCAAATGTACAATCAGGGAGTTCCAGATACTCAACTCGCTCATTAATTACGGGTATTCCAAACCGTTCAACCACATAGCGAGCCGCTGATGTAATCGGTTCAACACCTTGTAGCTTCCAATTCCCGCTCCCTTGCATCTCCTCTAGGAAAATACCAGTACCACAGCCAATATCTAGCAACGTACCGGACGAAAAAAACTGCTCTACAAATCGTCTCATCTTCAGTGTATAACGGCGTCGGATCCAGCGACGTATTGGTGATGTCTCGTCTGCCAAGGCTGTCTCGTATGAATCGTAGTCACCTTCGTAATAGAAGCGTAACTGCTCCCACGGCAACTCTGGCCATTGATAGAAAGTACCACACTGTGGGCAACGAACCACTTGAAATAAGCCCGGATGATGCATCAACCTATCTGGACCAGTGAAGACAGGCAGAGCACCGACATGATCACAGATTTTACATACTGCGTCAACTAGAGCTGTCTCTTGAATATTTTTCATGATCCCATCCCTCTGTCTATGGAATGTTAAGGATATGATACCCGGTCTTTTGGTAAAGGCACATCAATGAGCGGCTTCTCTAGGCCTCGTTGCACTCCTCGAAGAAATGGCCAGAGTAGTTTCCAACGTCGTTTCACGACAAATTCGCGAAGAGCAAAATATCCAAGATGGATGATTGGTGAAAATGTGATCGGATGTCCGTGACGTCGGAAAAAGATAACGCCACTTTCACCGTGGGTTTGCCAAAACAGCTCTGATGCCGGGTTTGTTGTTCGCGACACTTTATGCCACATCCGTGCTTTTGGAACTTGAATGATACGTAAACCTGCTTTTCGCACCCGCTGTGATAAATCTAAATCGTCCCAGAGAAAGCGGAAATTTTCATCGAATAAGCCCGCTTGTTCAAATGCGCGGCGAGTTACTAAAAATCCACAACTGATTGCATACTGAAGGTCGTGATAGCCATCATAAATTCGTTTTTCCATAACTATCGCAGGTGGAAATAAGCGGTACCTTGCTCCAGCCGACCATACGTCCTGTGAGTCATGGTAGTAGAGGATGACCGGCATCAAGATACCAGCATTTGATTCGCAAGAAGCTTGTACCAGATGATTGATAATCTCAGGATCCACTGTAGTATCGTTATTCATTATGAATACATATTCTGCACCTCGGTCGAGTGCGTAGTGAATACCGACATTATACCCAGCAGCTACTCCTAAGTTATAACCGTTCTCTATGACAGTTACTTCTGGAAACTGGGAGCGCACTAATTGTGGTGTTCCATCGTTTGAACCATTATCGACGAGCACAATATTATAGGACGGATAGCGAAGCTTGCGTAGGGATTGTAAACACTCAACTGTATCACTGTAGTTGTTTAGGGTCAGTACTACGATCCAGACCGTTTGTGATCGGTCTGAACTACGGATAGTAAGAGGACGTGATTGAGCCATCTTTTGCACCAGTCGGTAGGCGTGATCTAGCAGATCATCAACCTCATAGTGACTAAATTGTGCTGCGCGACCAAGGATATGAACATTCGGATGCATATTGAGCACCGCTTGAAACTGTCGTATCCTATTAAGGTACCCGCTAGTATAGCGAGGGTAGGCAAAAGGCTCGCGTATAACCCGCGAGTCGATTACGTCGTCAGGCTGAATTAGCCGACTACGCACTAAATCTGCTACAACGCATTCAACGGGATTTTCTACCTCACGAGTCACTTCGGCGCAAACAACAGTAGTGTTTGATGGTGTATCATAATCACTCATGTTCTTGAATTCAACAATTCGGTTAATTGTTGAAATTTCATCCATAAAGTACAACCAGTGATTTTCGCTCATACGTGGTCTTTTTAGTAACAGATAAACCGCATCAACTTTTTGATAATCTACGCCGAGCGATTCATTGAAGAGTGATGCGGTAAACGTTATTGGTAATGTTGAAATAATTTGATCCGCGTATATTTTATGCTCTTGACCGTCAATAAGATATGTGACTCCTTGTATAAGTTGCTCGTTATTGCGAACGAACTCTCTAACTTGTGCATTTAGTATAACTTGATCTTGAACTTTCCGATACAGACCATCCACGATCGCTCCATATCCGCCGGTGATTGGATAGTAAAATTGGCGAAATTTGGTTCTAGTTGAACTGCGTAGGCGATCGAATGGAGACGAGAGGCGAACTTTCCATTGTGCCCATTCAACCGCTATCTGATGACCGGGCAGCGAGAATAGTCGTTCTGTGTAATTGCGAAAGAAAATGTCATATAATGCACGACCATAACGCTTAAGAACATAGTGCTCAAATGATTGATCAACCAATGTCTGATCACGATGGACATAATCTTTTATAATCCGTAAACTTTCGTCTATCGGCAGGTGAAGCATGAGTTCTAAAATATCGATCGGATCGTGCAGCCAATGTTGATGGAAGAAAATTTTGCTTCGTCGGTAATGCTCGATCATCGGCGTGAGTGTTCTTACACGATCAAGAACTGCTTGATTGTGCGCATAAAAACGGTGCGCAGAAAAATCGCACCAGAAATCGTTCCAGCGAAAGCTCCGGGCAAGACCACCATGATACGAGTTTTTTTCCAATACGATCGAGTGAATACCGAATTGCTGCAAAAAATAGGCTGTGCTAAGACCTGCTACGCCGGCTCCTAGGATGACTACTTGTGTGTACATGTATCACCAACACTGCACTTAACTAAGAGTGCTTTATTGTCATGCTAATCAATTTTGTTGACAGAGCTTATGTTATTGATTTTTTGAAGCCTATCATATTGATTAGTATAACAGAGCTATTGGCAATCAGCAAATCGATTGCAAATCGTGTCACGTTAAACATTCGCACTGCCTACATACTGGTGAAGCAGGCTGAGGGCGAGCGACAACAATTGCAGTTACATCTCATATTTAAAATTCCTTACCCTCTACTCCCCCTGTCGGGGGCGGTATTGGATTGCTTCGGCCACATGCACCGCTGCTACCTGTTCGGCGCCGGCGAGGTCGGCGATGGTGCGGGCCAGCCGTAATACTCGGTGGTAGCTGCGCGCCGAAAGGTTGAGCC
>CAKZRZ010000145.1 GCA_937918955.1 uncultured Arenicella sp. | reverse complement strand
ATTGATAGTTTTAAAACGTTATTTGAAGCTAAGTGAAAAATATCCACCTGTAACGCGTAGCTACCCTAGTTATAATCCCGAGATACCCTCTCCGTAATTCCGAGTTATCCCACCCGTCATTCTGAGCAAAGCGAAGAATCTAATCTAATATTTAAAGACCAAGGCTTTATTAGCAACAACACATATCGCAAGCAACACACTTGTCAAAAGACTTAGGCGAGCGTGCCTTAGTTTTTACCGAGCATCATCATATTAGTTAAAAAGTTGGATTCTGGCCGAGAGATAACTGTCTTCGGTGACACGATATATATTGACTATTAACATTAATTTGGTGGCAACTATGTTTTACCGTGTTTTTCTAGCTCTTTTTTTGATCAGTATGCTAACGGCCTGCGCCAGTATCGAGAGCTCTAAGTTGAATCAAGAACCGTTATCCGGCGGGTTAAATTATTTTTTACCAAAAAGGGGCTTAATAATTACGATTGACGTAACGGACCCAGCTTCGCCCGTTAAAAAAGAAATTCAAGATCTTAGGGTGCAAGCAAAGACAGCCAAAAAACTCGCTGCAACCGAAGGTGATGCCGCTAAGAAAGCCAAGTTTCTTGCTGAAGCTAAAGCTAAGGACGAAAGAGCAAATGTCTTAGCGGACGAAATTGTTTCAACGAATTTAAAAACCACCGCCGTTGCAAGCATGAGCGCTATGTACCCAGATTATAAGTCTGGGTACTCATTGACTTATAGGGCCAACCTTGTTGGCAAAAATAAATTGGACATAGGTATTAATGAGCGCGGCTTGCTCCAATCATCCAACTCTAAAACCGAATCAAAAATAACCGAAGTATTGAGCAACATAGCATCCTCGGTAGGTAGTGGTATTGCGTTTGCAGCAAATGCGGCAGATCAACAAAAGCCAAACTGCGGAAAAGTTGGGCAATATGTTTTCACATTTCCGATAAGCAGTATGGAGAAGACTGATATTTGTTCGAACAAAGTTACTTTGCAAATAAGCAAGTTGTTTGGCACCGCTATTCAAAATGCGCCAAAAGAAGGCAATAGTGTTATCGAGACCGGGAACGGTATTTTTTACCGACAAAATCTGCCGTATCTCGTAGAGTTAGCTGTTGATGGTGTAGAAACAAAATCACTCGTTCTTTCTCCAAGCGAATCTCCTGACCACTTCTTACCTATACATCAAACGCTATTTGCTGATAACGAGGCTACATTTACATTTAAAGATGGGATTCCGACTAAATATGTACAGGAGTCAGATGGAGAGTTGGTCGCGTTTTTCAAAATACCTGCCGACATTATTGGCGCTTACTTCAAAGTCGCAGGCGATGTATTCAGTGCGTTTAAGACAAACAATGATAACGAAATTGCAGCTCTGGAGACATCTATCAATTTATTGCTAGCCAAGCAAAAGACTGAGAATTGTTTAGCCGCGATAAATGCAAAGGATCAGGAGAGAATCGCGGCATTAGGATGCTCTACTAGTGAGTAGTTAATTCTGAATTTTAACAATTACCAAAAATAGGGAATCGATATGAGTTTATCAACCATGACCAACGATTTAGGAAGGAGTGGTCAAAAACAAACAATCGTAGCTAAAGCATATGGTCATGCACCTGATGGAATTGAGACTGCAAATGCAACTGCGAGTAAAGCATTCGATGCAATCGCAAAGTTTATCCCGACGGAGGTATTGGCCCCTTACGTTGTGGTAATGCAAATGGTGTCGAGTAAAACGGTGCCTTGGTCGAATCACTCGGTATTTTGGTTCTTTGTGTTATTAACCCCTTTGTTGTTGGTCCTATTTGAGTTTGCTAAAGCAGCGGAGCAACACTTGAATTGGCCAGCGGTCCCTCAACTTATCTGGAGGAGCTTTGCCTCTGCCGTTGCTTTCGCTGTTTGGTCGTTTTCAGTTCCCGGTACTCCATTTCTACCAGGGGGCAACGTTGTGATTGCTGGGTTAATGGCAGTATTGATTTCGCCAATCTTAGCGGCATTGGATGCGATTGTTATGAAGATTCTCGCAAATAAGATATAGATATATCAACGCACCATAGGGAGAAAATAATGGGTTACGATAGTGCATTGAAATTAAAGGCAATGGTATTGGTTGCCAAAGGTCTATAGAGCTTGAAGTCAAATCATATAAGCCCCGACTAAAGTAGCCTCAACGGATTGATACAAAGTGCGGATGGTGACAATACAAACTACTACGAGGTTATATCCATATTTACTCATTCTAAATACTCGTCAGCATTATTATCACGGTGTTGGTTTCTCGTACGATTCGCAAAAATCGAGTTATCTACCTCATAGATGGTTTTAATGGCAACGACGCATTGGCGCGTTCGGCAAACCATATGTTGGTGGCTGGCTTCTACTTACTCAATCTAGGGTTCGTCCTATTGCGCATGCAAAATGTCAGTGTCATCCATAGCGTTGAAGCACTCGTTGAGTATCTAAGCTCTGGTCTTGGTTTTGTACTATTCGCATAGTGCATTTTTATAATATGTACATCTATTCACAAGTTTCGTGAAGGACAGCTTCGAAAAAATCAAATAATGCAGCAAAGGAGCGTGCAAGAATTTAGCTTGCCTTATTAAGCAAAGAGCGAAATTGAGTGGTGATGAATAGCGATTAGCGATGTTTTTCACTGCGTTCTTTGGTTAGATCTAAGCTGTAGTTCGCTGAAATTTCCAGAGCATTCTCTAATAAAATTGGCTTTTAACTAAAAATGTGAGGTTGCGATAGATGGAGCAAGTTTTACGCGAAAGCGCGGGTGATTGCGTGAAGAAGTGTTAAAGGAGGAGTGAAGTGGATGCCTAGTGCTTGTTGAGATACAAATTGAGGGCAATATCGGATAAAGCTTCGCCTACCTATTCATCAGAGTGCCAAATGTTACAAAATGTACGTTAAAATGTCGCTGGTGTATAGAGCTGCATCAATTTAGAATGCTCCAAACGGGCAGAGCGAGTAAAAATGAAAGCACAGGGACTAACAGCGATAGACTTGTTTGCTGGTGCGGGCGGATTTTCGTTGTCGGCTACAAAATCGGGGATAGAAGTACTATCGGCAATAGAGTTTGACCGTGATTCCAGCGCTACTTATAGAAAAAATATAAAAAATGCTTCTGGTAATGCCCCAGAGCTGTTCGAAGGTGATATCAACAACATTTCACCTAATGATGTTTTAGCTAACGCTGGTCTAGTGCCTGGTGACCTTGATTTGTTATTAGGTGGTCCACCGTGTCAGGGGTTTTCAGCGCATAGAATACTTGATGCTGGTGTAGATGACCCTAGAAACAAGCTGCTGTTGAGGTACTTCGATTTTGTTAAAGCGTTGCGCCCTAAAGTGTTTGTTGTTGAAAACGTTCCCGGTATGCTCTGGAAGAAGCATGAGATGTATGTTCAGCGCTTTAAAAACTTAACAAGGCGCAATGGCTACACACTAATTGGGCCAACTAAACTTAATGCTAAAGATTATGGTGTGCCACAAAATCGAACCCGAGTATTTATTATTGGTGTGAGAACGGATTTAAAAAATACAAAACTAGATTGGCCGCCTAAACAAACCCATTTCGCACCAGGCAAAGGCGACGTTGAATGGAATACGGCTTCTACCGTTTTTGAACCAGCTCCCAAGTACGTAGAAAAGAAATTGAATAGGCTTCTCAATAAATGTGATGATCTTGGTCTTGAGTATGGGAGTCCCATCTCACCAAAGGCTAATGACTTATCAGCTATCCATATGAACCATTCTATCGATCTCAAGGAGCGCTTTAAAGAAACACCGATAAACGGTAGCAGAGAAGATATAGGCTTTCGTTTAGGATGTCATGGTGGTGACTACGCTGGTCACAAAGATACTTATGGCCGAGTAAAATTAGCTCAACCTGGGCCGACTATGACAACAGGCTGCACAAATCCATCTAAGGGCCGGTTTCTTCACCCATGGAAGAATCATGGCATAACAGTTAGGCATGCCGCAAGGTTCCAAACCTTTCCTGAAGACTTCGTGTTTTCTGGCGGGATCATAAGTCAAAGCAAGCAAGTTGGAAATGCGGTTCCTATCCAGCTTGGCAAAGTTATTCTTGAGAATGTCAAAGCAATGCTGGAAGCGCATGCGGAACGAGTGGAATTGAAAAAGCATGGTTGATTCCATAGCATTTCGTACAAGGGCTCGAACCATCGATCATCTTGGGCGAGAGCAAATAGCAGATTGCCCGACGGCAATATCTGAACTGTGGAAGAATTCTTATGATGCATACGCTACCAAAGCTGAGCTGCATATATTTGACGGAGAAAACGAAAACTTAATCAATAGCTCCAGTGTTTGCGCTCTTGTGGATAATGGTCATGGTATGAGTCGTGACGAGTTTGAAAGAAAGTGGCTAACTGTTGGAACTGACTCTAAGCTACTAGATAAAAAAGTCGATGATCTGGATAAATGTGATTTAAGTGAAGTACGACCTAAACAAGGGCAAAAAGGAATCGGTCGATTGTCGTGTGCGACACTAGGGAAATTACTATTAATTGTATCCAAGCGGAAAAATAGCCCCTTTGTCGCAGCGTTAATTGATTGGAGACTTTTTGAAAACCCATTTTTACTTCTTCATGATATTCAGGTACCAGTGGTTGAATTTGAGAAGAAGGAGGATTTGATTGATCTTCAGAGTGAGCTTTTCAACAAGTTGATCGGAAACCTGTGGGCTGATTCGTCGGATGAGTTGAGATCATTGAGAGTTGAAGAGGCATGGTCGGAATTTAGTATTCAAGAGATGTCAGCTCTCACAAAAAAAGAAAAAGCGGCTATATCCAACAAAAAGATGACTACAAAGTCTCGTATCGAAGATACAGTTTTGAGCCAATCGTTCTCTTCTAGACATTTCTCCTCATGGGATGTTTGGAACGGTAAGTCTGAGCACGGTACAGCTATGTTTATTGCTGGTATTCATAACGATCTAGACAGCCAGTTGATTCCCAAACAAAATCGCGATGGAACCCAAGAGCGAGGAAGCGAATTACTTAGGGCAAAGCTTTTAAACTTCGTTGATCCTTATGCTGAAAAGGAAGCAAGTAATGTACGCAATTTCAAGACCCTTGTTTATGCTTGGAATGGAAAGCTTAGAAGGCCCATTATCGATGCGAAAGAAGGTTTAACAAAGGCCCATTTTGATGATCTTGAGCATATCGTAGAGGGCCACGTAGATGAGAAGGGTGTGTTTACCGGTAGGGTTAAATCCTTCGGTAAATGGAACGAGAAGGTTTTAATAGAGCCGAAAGTAAAATATAAGACGACCAAGGCTACCCGTTTTGGGCCATTTGATATTCGATTCGGAGCGTATGAGGGTAATAGATCTACATCTACGTTGTCAGATGATCAACATGCTGAATATGAAAAGAAGGCGAAGGAGTTTTCGGGTTTCTTAATACATAGAGACGGCTTGAGGGTCATGCCTTACGGAGTTGAATCTAATGACTTTTTTGAAGTCGAGAAAAGAAGGTCAATAAATGCTGGTGACTACGTATGGTCTAATCGCAGAATATTTGGTCGTATAAAAATATCGCGAGAGGAGAACCCCAACCTTAAAGATAAGGCTGGTCGTGAAGGGTTCATTGATAATAATGCATCGAAAATTTTTAGAGAAATTGTAGAAAACATTTTGATAGATGTAGCTTTTCGTTTTGTGGGCAAGAGGTCATCAATTCGGAAGCCTATTTTAGATAAGATAAAAAAGGAAAGAGCAAAACAAAAATTAGAGAAAGATCGTCAAGAGCTAATAAAAAATCAACTCAAAAGTCTTAAGTTAGAAATAGAGAATAACTCTCCTAAGTTAGAGGAGCTTATTTTGGATCTAGGTGAGATGGCTAAGAGCTTAGCTAAAGGGTTGTTTTTAGAGTCTAAGCAAGCGTCCCTTGATTGTAAAAATAGAGTAAATACTCTGGGTTCTAGGTTAAGCGCATTGACGTTAAGGGAAACGGTGCCTCACAAACTCAGAACCGTCGAAAAGCTATACAAAGCGTACAAAGAGAATGAAGAGATAGCACAAGGATTTATAAAACAGCTTGATTCTTCAGTAAATGCGGCCCTGGCTAGATACAGTAAGAACGAAGAATATGATACTGCAATAAAAATTTACGAGTCTAAACTAGATCAGCTAAACCTTAAAATACGAGCGTTGGATGTTCAGGGTCGTGAAGTGCTTGAGGCTGAAACGTTTGGCTTCTCTAAAGTTGTTAAAGAATGCCAGTCCATTTATATAAATTTGATGGCTGATAGTTTGAAAGCGCTAAAAACTAAAAAAGTTTCATTCGATGTTGTGCTTGAAAAACTGGATAAAAACTATCTTCAAGGTGAATATGAGGTTATACAAAGGCTTACTCCCTATGTAACGGGCCTCGAGAATATAAAGCAGCAAATTGATTTGGAAGGGCTTGCAATTCATGGTTTGAATGAAGCTGAAAAGTGGAAGGATGAAGTCGGACGGCTGCACCAGTTAGCACAATTAGGGATAACTGTAGAAGTAATCGGCCATGAAATGGAAGGCCTAGATAGTTCTATTATGACTGGTCTAAAGGCTCTTGAAGGTGCAAAGTTTAATAAAGCAGAGCAATTACAATATAAAAATATTTTGGATTCTCAGAGGCAGCTTACCGACAAGTGGAGGTTTTTATCGCCACTGAAGCTATCCGGAGAAAAATATGAAAAGGATATTTCCGGCGAAGAAATATTCGTCTATGTAAATAACTATTTTACTAATTCGTTTGAATCGGATGATATAGATTTCGACGCAACACCAGCCTTTAGAGATTCGAGGCTTTATGAGCAACCAGCAAGAATATTTCCAGTGTTTATTAATTTAGTAAACAATTCTAGATATTGGGTAAAGTATTCGGAGCAGGAAGAAAAGAAAATTGTATTAGATATTATAGGGAACCAAGTTGTTGTGGCTGATAATGGCCCGGGTGTTTCCAAGCAGGATTACGATCAATTGTTTACAATATTTTTTAGCCGTAAACAAAGAGGTGGCCGTGGAATTGGCTTGTATTTATGCAGGCAAAATTTGAGAGCAGGCGGCCACTCTATTCGTTATGCCGTAGACCCTTCTGAAAAAATATTATCAGGGGCGAATTTTATTATGGATTTTAGGGGAATTACTAGTGGGAGAACAACCAAGTAGCACTACGTTGTATGGTGACTGTGTCAAGGAAGCTTATTTGGATTCTATCCAAAGCGTAACGATAGTGGATGATAAATATCCGACGCTTAGAACGCTGATTGCAGAATACTCGGCGGGAAAGTTGGATAAATGGGATGAAACTGATATTAGCCGTCTGCAGGCGGTTATAGATGATTGTATTGGCAGCCCCGGAAGTAAAGCGGTTGAAGTGTATGACGGACAGAATCCCGATATTAGCAGCTATAGCCATATATCAAATAGTGATCTAGTCGTCTTAGATTATCATCTAACCGATGACGAAACAGACGGTGCAAAAGCGTTAGAAATTTTGTCAACGCTGAATAGCAATAACCATTTTAATCAGGTGGTTATTCACACGGACTCAGACGAACCTAGAGTTAAACAAATTTTTATCGAAGTAATTCGATCATGTAGTAGTTTGCCAGACTTTCAGAGAAACTTTAACAGCGAAAATGTTTATTCTGAACTGTGTAAAAAGGTTGCTGATCTAGAAATCGAAAGTAAAGATTTTGAAAGTATTTATTCAGATATTACTTCTTTTGATGCCTTAGAGTTCTGCAAAGGCAATTCGACAAAGATTGATAGCTACAAAAGCGCATTTGAGGCTTTTGCAGGGAATTTAGAAGTCACTATAGATGACTTCTTATGGTGTCTCGTTGGTACGAAGCTTGAGAGTGATAATGAGCACTTTATAGGTTCATCCCCGGTCTACAACTGGCATTTTGATGATCGCGTAAATTGGATTTCTACAGATAAATTATTCATCACAGTTTTGCGTAAGAACTCTACCGAAGAGCCTCCACGCCTATTGGAACGTTTACACAACGCGCTAGCGAAGTCACAACCGTCTCCTCTACTTCTGTTGATGGCAAAAATGCGCTTTGAATTAGAGGTGAATGGGATTGTTGAAGCGACAAAAATTGCTAACAGTAGCCATATTCAGGCTGGCTGGCTATATGAACTATTAGAAGACCAGGGGAATAGTGTCGACGGCGTTTTAGACAAACATTGGGAACGGATTTCAAATGCAGTCAAACCTCGGTTGAATCGCTATCTAAATTCACTTGTAAGTGCTCTGCAGGCAGATAGCGAAAAGCCTTGTGAAGTTATCAAGAATTACCTGAATGTCGACATCGTCGAAGACCGAGAATCAATTTTTGAGTCCGTAAACGCTTATAACTGTTCGACTGATGTTATAAGTATGAATTTAAAGACGGGTTCTATATTGGAGTTTGGTGAAGACGATCATTGGATATGTTTAACGCCGGCTTGCGATATGGTTTTTAGTCAAAAGAAAGTTAGCGATAAGGCGAGGCTTGGAGAAGGCCAGTTAGCATTTCTGGCATTAAAGTTAAAACGTGAAGAGAATTGCAAGGCAGTCCACAAAGGAATATTAAAGAATAAATTTGTTATCGTAGAGTATGATCAGAAATTTCATTCATTCTCTTTGTTTAACCTTCCAGAGCACCCTGTTAAAGAGGAAATGTTCTTAAATGGCGAAGGGTTGATAAAGGATGGGCGTGTTTCGATAGAGAGAATACAAGTTAAAAATGATGCGCCACATTGGTCAAGCGAGCCTAGTTGGAACTTAAAAGTTGTTTCCCATAGCGCAAGGGTCGTAGCTGAACTAAGGTATGAATATGCTCTTAACTTACTGCAAAAGTATGGAGCAAGTGCCTCGCGTGTGGGTCTGGATTTTACGAAAAGCGTTTGGGTATAGATAGCGTATCTATAGACTTTAGTTTTTGTAGGTACCCTCGTTTCTCGCTCCACACTCTCAAGTTATAAGCAATCTCTATCAAGTTATAAGCAATCTCTATATTGGAAGGCATTGCCAGAGAGATATTTTAACTGGCGAGACTTAGTAATATGGCAGCAATCGGCGAGCAACACTGCTTGGTGTTTGCTTGGTTGCGTTATTGGCGACTTTGGTACCATTTTATGGTTTCAGATTTTTTCGCCTGACACGTCGCCGTTAATAGTCATGTCATTAGCTGTGATAAATGGAATACTAAGTAGTATTGCATTGGAAACAACGATATTAAGTAGGCAAATGGGCGTTTTGCTAGGTTTCAAAACTGCGGTAGGCATGAGCTTGGTCAGCATGGTATCTATGGAGATAGCCATGAACCTAACTGACTATGTTCTGGTAGGAAGCGCTCAGCTAGTGTGGTGGGCGATACCTCCAATGCTAGTTGCCGGTTTTATTACACCCTGGCCGTATAATTATTGGCGACTAAAGAAGTTAGGTAAAGCATGTCATTAACAAATCAATCAATTGGCGATGTTGCTAAGCAATTTGGTGTTTCAGCACATACGCTGAGGTATTACGAAAAAATTGGCCTACTTCCGCCCGTATCGAAAGATAGTAGTGGACGTCGTGTCTATACTCGGCGCGACATAAAACGATTGCATTTTATTAAACGGGCGCAAAGAATGCATTTTTCGCTTAAAGAAATTGGCGAGCTTATAAGCCTTGATAAAGCCCAACTGGTCGAAAAGCCAAAAGTGCAAGAGTTGGTAATTGAAAAACTCAATGATATTGAAGAGAGTTTAAAAGACTTAAAATTACTGAAAAAAGAGTTAACAGCTATGCTGAGCTCTTGCCTCTCTAGTACCAAAGATGATCAATGTCCGATCATTGAAGGAATAAAAGAAACCGACTGAAATAATAAGTCCATTAATTGAGCTCTAATATTGACTTAGAGTGTACTCTAAGCGCTACTATTGATTTATGTCGAACGCAGTCAGTAAATGTATCGTTTTAGTAGCTGTATTTTGCTACTTCTCGGGCTCGAGTATAGCCTCGGCGCACCTTGGCTCATGGATGAATGCTAATGCCGATTCGACAGTCGTAAATTCTACGTTTTTTAAAGATGATGATCTGAACGCTAAGGCTCTTGATAAAGAGCCGCTGGAAGAATCAATGAAACCGTCCTGTCATAACGCTGATAGCAATACCGATCGACAAGCTAATATCGGCTGTGATTTATTGTGCTCGGTGATTGGACATGTAATGCTTAGCTTTGATGAGTTATTTATCGACCTATCTCTGCCAAAAATACAAAAGCATAGGCTTTACGCACATCTCGTTACTCGGCAGCTAATCGTAGAGAAACGACCCCCGAAATAACCCCTCGACAAACTTCGTCCTTTTAACCTTTTGTCGGGAGGGTCTTATGACCGTTCAAATCATTTCGTGTGCGTTCTATTGCGTCTGTTCAATAGCATCCAAGTTAGTTAGCCGAATGGCTAAACAAATATGTGAATTACTCGGTTCGAAATTCGTAATTCGATTATGCGTGTTAATGTTTCTCAAAGGAGCAACTGTACATGCTGCTCAGGCTCAAACGTTTAGTGAGCTCTTAGCTACACTAAAGACACATCCGCAGTTGCAAGCACTGAGCTATCAAAGCGATGCCAGTATAGAGTTATCTAAAGCGGCGTTAGGCTTGCCTGATCCTGTAATTGCGTTTGGAATAAACAATTTTCCTTTTGCTAACCCTTCATTCTCTGAATTCATTCCGACCAACAAATCAATCGGAATTACCCAGCGAATTCCCAATATTAGTGTGCGTAGGGCTAGATCGTTTGAGGCTAAAGCTCAAAGCCAAGAGTTAGGCATAAAGTACCAACAGCAGCTGTCATTAATGCGTGCACAGCTAGCTACGCTGTTGCTTGAACGAGACCGAATCCAACAGCAAACATATTTGGCTCACGAGCAAAATCAAAAATATATTGAACTATCAGAGGTCGTGAAATCTGAAGTCAGCTCGGGCCGATCGGTGGTTTTTAGGCTTGCAGAGATAGAGCGTGAGCGTGCTGAAATATCGACACAATTGGTCAGTTTGGAGAATGAAATGACCATGATTGAGTCTGGTTTGCGCTACTTACTAGGGCAAGTGCCAGACACTAAAATACCACCGTCAAACGAACCGTGGCCATGGTCTGGCAATCCAACGGAGTTCTATAGTGTTGCCTTAGCGCAGGCGCAAATCCGAATTTTGAATCATGGAGTTGATGAAGCCAAAGCTGCTTGGAAACCAGAATGGGGCGCGCAGTTACGTTATCAACAACGTGAAGCAGGTGACAACTTTGGCGGCGACGATTTCGTTTCTGCAATGGTGACTGTCACAGTGCCGTTTTGGTCGAAGCGAAATCAACAACCACGCTTGCGCGCTGCCAACGCACTTCTTGAGTCCGCAAAGTTCCAATATCAAGAAAGTATTAGGCAAGCGGAAGCCGAGTATATCAACTTGAAAAGCAATTATGATGCGGCTGAGTCCATCGTTATTGTGCTAAACGAGAAAATTAATGCGGTTAATGAAGAAATCGAGTCACAGCGCATCAATTATGAATCGGGGAAGGGTTTCTATTCGCCAGTGATCGACGGCGAGATACTACTAAGTAAGCTCAAATCCGATGCGATAAAAGAACGAACACGCGGAAAAATCGCGGCTACACAAATGGCAGCAATGCTTATGTCGAACGCAGCGAACAATGAGTTGGAGGTAGAAAAGTGATAAACCTTAAAGCTCTCCCCTTGTATTTACTGCTTATCATCTTAGTAAGTGCGTGTGGTGAATCATCGCATACCGAGCGCGCCTACGTTAGTAATAAGGCGACCCATTCGGAAATGATTGGTGCGACTACTTCTGAACAAGTACAAAAATATACCTGTGCGATGCATCCACATTATATTGCTACTGACCCCGACGGCTCATGCCCAATATGTGGTATGGATTTAGTATCGGTAAAGAACGCTGACGAGGGCGATAGTAATACTGACATCACAACCGTAAGTTTGTCCGCGGGTGTGATTCAAACCATTGGTGTCCGATACCAGAAAGCCAAGGTCACTGAGTTGGGCTCTACGCTTCGCGCTTTTGGCACCATAGAACGAAACCAACGCTTAGAAAATGTCAGCGTTGCGCGAATGGAAGGTTGGATAGAGGAGTTATTAGTTCAAGCTGAAGGAGACCAGGTTACTAAGGGGCAGATACTTTATCGCGTTTATAGCCCTGATCTATTGTCAGCGCAGAAAGACTATTTAGCGGCGTTAAGAATTGGAAACCGCCAGAGAATTTCTGCCGTTGAACAACGCTTAACGTCACTGGGTTTACAACAACCTAACCTCTCGGAATTAAAAGCAAGCAAAAAAGTGATTCCAAAGGTATCTGTCTACGCCGAAGCTGATGGAACCGTAGTCGAGATAAATATACGAAAAGGAGACTACATTAAACCGGGGACCCCCATTGTTAGATTGCAATCATTTGAGAGTGTATGGGTAATTGCCAGCATCCCAGAGACTGACCTGCCTCTAATTAAAAACGGGCTTAGTGCGAGCTTAAAATTTAAAAGTGCGCCAGATGCACCATCAAAAAGTCGAGTTGATTATATTTATCCAACGGTTAACCCCAAAACTCGAACCGCGCGAGTTAGATTAGTCGTTCCCAATCAATCTGGGCGACTGTTGCCTGGCGCCTACGTCGATGTAGAGTTTAATATTGATCGTCAACAACGGCTCTCGGTGCCTGCCGAAGCCGTCCTACGAGACAGTCGTGGCGAGCACGTTATTTTGGCGATTGGTGATGGACGGTTTCAAGCTAGGGCCGTCACTATTGGTATGAGTGACAACGGTCTAACTGAGATTATTTCTGGCTTGAATGAAGGCGATTCAGTCGTAGTGAGCGGGCAGTTTTTGTTAGATAGCGAGGTTAATTTACGTGAGGGCTTGTCTAAGCTCGCGCCTCAAAGCGTGCTCGACACGAGTGACGAAGAGCCTGTTTCGATTACTGGTTTAATGATTGCTGATCACATTAGCGCTAGCCCGCCTCGCAATATACATTCAGTTTCTGAAATGCAGTTAGACGCAGCAACGCTGTCACAAATAGATCACTTTGTAGATGCGGCGCTTTATTTTCATAAAACAGCGATTGATGGCAGCGCAATAGATCCTGCCTTTGTAGAGCCAGCAATTCAACTTGGAGAAGGTCTTAGAACGCGTTTTAGGGGAACCGAACTTGATTCAATTTTAGATCAGAGTCAACGAGCTTTACGAGCAGCGCAGCATGCGCGTTCTGGTCAATCATTGTTGCAACAACTCGATGTATTGCTTCGTGCCTTGAACCCTTGGTTGCTAAAGGGCGCACCTCAGCATTATCGTGAACTCGATCTTTATTGGTATCTCGATGTTGATTCAGGTCGCTCTTGGTTACAACAAAAGGGCGAAGCAAAGAATCCTTATGGCGATGGAAATTGGCAATTGATCGAGTGGCCTGAGGCTATCAGCGAAGACATGCAATTAGTGCCGAGTGATCAGCCTCTCGGTAGCAGCAGTCAATAGGAGCTGGTATGTCTGACTTACATTCAAACACCGATCCAGTGATTTCGAATAGCAATGACCCGTCAAAATCACTGATTGCTAACGTCATTGCGTGGTCGATTGCCAATCAAATGGTTGTTTTAATTCTGTGTGCCGCATTGGGTATTGCTGGTTGGTTATCTCTGCAGCGAACGCCACTCGATGCCATCCCCGACTTGACTGATACACAAGTGATTATCCGCACTGACTTTCCCGGGCAAAGCCCGCAGATCGTTGAAGACTTAGTAACATATCCGCTATCTGCCA
Organism: uncultured Arenicella sp.; assembly: GCA_937918955.1. GTDB lineage: Bacteria > Pseudomonadota > Gammaproteobacteria > Arenicellales > Arenicellaceae > Arenicella. The sequence continues at coordinate 27,238 of CAKZRZ010000145.1, read as the reverse complement.
GCTTGCTTGGTCTACCTAAAACAAAAGATGTTCGTGGTGTTTCTATGTTTGGCACCAGCTTCGTATACGTCATTTTTGAAGATGATGTTGATCAGTATTGGGCCAGAAGCCGAGTGCTCGAAGCGCTGTCGACGTTAACGTCGCAACTGCCGGAGGGTGCGCTGCCTGCAATGGGGCCCGATGCAACAGGTGTCGGTTGGGTGTATCAATATGCCTTAGTAGACAAAACTGGTAATACTGACCTTGCGCAACTTAGGTCTTTACAAGATTGGTTTTTAAAACTTGAGCTATCTGGGGTTCAAGGTGTTTCAGAAGTTGCGTCAGTTGGTGGCTTTGTACGCGAGTATCAAGTGTTGATAGACCCTAACTTGTTACGTTCATTCGATGTGTCTTTAAGGCGTGTCTCAGAAGCGGTTACGGCCGCTTCAAGTGAAGTGGGCGGACGAGTGCTTGAGCAAGGTGAGACCGAGTACGTTATTCGCTCTTCGGGGTATGTTGATGACAAGCTCGATCTGGAACAAATTGTTCTTTATGCCAGTGATGGTACGCCAGTTCAATTATCGTCAGTGGCGAGAATCGTCGAAGGCCCGGCACTTAGGCGCGGCATTGTTGAGCTAAATGGTGAAGGCGAGACCGTTGCCGGTGTGGTGGTAATGCGCGACGGTGAAAACGCTGTTGAGGTTATTAATCGAGTAAAAGTTAAGCTTAAAGAGCTGCAAAGCGGTTTGCCTGATGGCGTCGAAATTGTCACCGTCTATGACCGCTCACCGTTAATTGAGGGCGCGGTTAGTTATCTTAAAAGCAAATTAGTTGAGGAGAGTATTGCGGTAGCTCTCGTGATACTCGTATTTTTGTTGCATGTTCGCTCGTCAATGGTCGCTCTAATCACCTTACCACTAGGTGTATTGGGCGCGTTTTTAGTAATGTATTTTCAAGGTATAACTGCCAATATTATGAGCCTTGCCGGTATCGCCATTGCCATTGGCGCGATGGTCGATGCCTCGATAATTTTGGTCGAGAATGTCAGCCGCCGCTTAGCCGAATTAGGGCCTGATGCTAGGCCTGCTGTCAGGCACTCTGAGATATTGGCTGCGGCTCAAGAAGTCGGCCCTGGGATATTTTTCTCGCTGCTGATTATTACCGTTTCCTTTCTTCCGGTGTTTGCATTAACCAGTGAAAGCTATCGTTTATTTAGCCCACTCGCCTTCACCAAGACCTATGCGATGGCCTTCGCGGCTATTTTGTCAGTCACCTTAGTGCCGGTGCTAATGATTAAGCTGATGCGCGGGAAATTTAGCAAAGAAAGCCAAAACCCAGTCAATCGGTTTTTTATCAGACTGTATCAACCGTTATTGCGTAAAGCCTTACAGTTTAAATGGTTGACCCTCTCACTCGCGGCGTTAGCCATGATTAGTACGGCCATTCCAGCCCGTGACATTGGCACTGAGTTTATGCCCGCGCTGTATGAAGGCGAGCTACTTTATATGCCGACCACATTGCCGGGTGTGTCTTCAACTAAAATGCGCGAAGTACTTGGGCAAACTAACCGACTTGCCATGACGGTGCCCGAAGTAGAACGAGTATTTGGCAAAGCCGGGCGCGCGGATACAGCAACCGACCCAGCACCATTAACCATGATCGAAACATGGATTAAGCTTAAGCCTAGATCAGAATGGGCGGCGGGCGTAACGGTAGATGACATTACTCGTAGGCTTAATCAAACATTGGATTTACCGGGCTTAGTGAATTCATGGGGCTACCCAATAAAGATACGCATGGACATGGTGTCTACCGGCGTTAGAACGCCTATTGGGATAAAAGTTACCGGTGATAATTTACTCGAAATAGAGCGAATCGCACGCGATGTTGAGGCCGTCGCGTCCAATATCCCAGGCACGCGCTCAGCGTTTGCAGACAGAGTGTTAGGCGGCAAGTATTTAGAGATAACCCCTACCCGTGCAGAATTAGCCAGGCGCAATATCGACATGGGCATATTTCAAACAGTGGTAAGGACGGCGCTTGGGGGTATGACGCTTTCGCAATCAGTCGAAGGGCGCGAACGCTACAATATTATTCTACGTTATGACCGGCCATTTAGAGAGACGCCTGAAGACCTCAATCGAATTTTAGTGCCAACGCCAAGTGGTGCGCATATTCCTTTGGCTGAGTTAGCAACCATTAGCTATAGCGAAGGGCCACCTCTTATTCGTTCTGAAAATGCTCGATTAACGGGTTGGGTATTCGTTGATATCGAGAATCGGGATATTGGCGGCTATGTGACTGAAGCGCGTCGACTCATGGCCGAGTCAGTAAAACTTCCGCCTGGCTTTGCGATTGAGTTTTCAGGTCAATATGAACAAATACAACGCGCAAGCGAGCGATTAAGTATCGCCGTTCCTGCAACCGTGTTATTGATTTTTCTAATGCTGATGCTTCACTTTGGTAAGCTAGATCGCACTATGCTCATTATGTTGGCACTGCCATTTGGTTTGGTTGGCGGTATCTGGACTATTTGGTTAGCGGGTTATAATTTATCGGTCGCGGTAGTGGTAGGTTTTATCGCTTTAGGAGGTATTGCGATCGAAACAGCGGTGATTATGATGCTCTATATCGATGCTCAAGTACGCCAAGTAAAGCCAAAAACTCGGAGCGAATTTTTAGAAGCAATTTACCAAGGTGCAGTAATGCGATTGAGACCTAAACTAATGACCGTATTAACGATCTTAATTGGCTTAGCACCGATATTTATAACCCAAGGGCCTGGGGCAGATGTAATGCGTAGGATCGCTCTACCGATGCTTGGCGGTATGGCGTCTACCATGGTGTTGACATTAATCGTCATACCCACTGCATACTATGTGTGGGTGGGGCGTCGATTAAGTTAGTGTTGGATGTGAATCTGATTTATATCATGTATATAAAAAACGCCCTGTACGTTAGCGTTGACTAAACGTGCAGGGCGCTTAAAGGGAGACACCTTCTTGTTCTTAGAAGTCTAATCTAAGCCCAAGCTCCACACGTCGACCTGGCGCTGGCGCGAAGTCTTTAACGATAGATCCGTGATGACGCTGCTCGTCGTCGGTCAGATTACGTCCGTGAAGGAAAATACTCAATTCAGAGTTGGCAATTTCGATCTTACGTTGGATAAATACGCTTAAATCATCATAGCTGTCTGTGGGCAATTCAAACGACGCAATGCGGTCTTGATTATCAACCCGTAAGTAGTCAGCTCGTAAGTTCCATTGTTCGTTTACCCAAGATAAGCCTAGGCCCGTACGTGACGCTGGAATTCGTGGTAGGTTTTGGTCAACTCCAGAACCCACTTCTACTTCGCCGCGAACTGTATCTAAAAGGAAGTTTAGATCTAAGTCACCTTCGCCGAAAACACCTAAGTGAACTAAGCCCTTAAGGTTAATGCCGGTAAAGCGAGCGTCATCTTGTTGAAATTGGAATACCGGTAGGTCGTCTTCTTCTTCACCGGTGTTTAGCTCGTAGATGTAATCGGAGAAGTCCAAAATATAAACGCTGGCATCCAATTGAATAAATTCACTGGTATAGCCGGTGGATAACGTTAAGCCGGTTACGCCTTCTTCCTGTAGGTTAGGGTCGCCAATTTCAAATGCTTGAGTCGCTAAGTGCGGCCCATTACTAAAGAGCTCTTCAATAGTAGGTGCTCGGTTAGCAATGTCGAGTAGTGCTGAAACTGTGAACTCTTCGTTTACCGATTGTACAAGGCCAAAAGAAGCGCTGACTGTATCGAAGTCTGTATCACTTAAGCCTGCGCCACTAGGCTGATAGTCGGTCTGCTCTACGCGGAGCCCTGTTTCAAACTGTAGGTTTCCAAAGTTACGCTGACCAACCCAAAAAAGGCCTACACCGTCACTATCAACGGGGGCGACGAAAGCTTCTTCACCTATTGCGCTGAATTCACGGTCGTTAAGTTGTAGACCGATTGTGCCTTCAAAACCTGCAATTTCTTGGTGGCGCAGTTCAACTCGAGCTTCCCATGCATCGTTTTCGAAGAGCGTACCAACTTCGCCATTTGGTTCGATTTCAGAGTGTTCATAGTCGTTAACACCGATACGAAAGTTGATGCTATCGACGCCTGCGAAAGGTGCGTTAAGCTGAGCTTCAAAGTCAAAGCGGGTTTGCTCTAGGTCAATGATGCCTGGGCCTTCCCCTTCTTCCTCTTCCTCGTCGTGACCTTCCTCGTCGTGACCTTCCTCTTCGTCATGGCCCTCTTCTTCTTCGTGACCGTGGCCGCCGACCAATCCGTATTCGGCATCAAACGTGCTGATGGTAAAGCCCGCAAAACCGTTTTCGCCAACGGTACTTAGGCCAATAGCCGCACCACGTCGTTCTACTCGACTGCCTTCCAAAATACCGAAAGCTTCCTCTTCTTCTTCATCGTGGCCTTCTTCGTCTTCGTCATGGCCTTCTTCTTCAGCTTCTTCAGCCGCAATTTGAAAGGCCGATTCGGCAAAACCTGGAATATCGTAATCATCCGCATCGCTTAGGAAACCGTCTAAATGCAACACTACTGAATCGCTCAAAGGTGCGTCTAGAACAAACGCGCCATTGCGAGCATCAGCGTTGTCAGCGGCTCGTAATTGAACGCGACCGGTAGTTTCTTCAGGAACTTCCGAATGTACACGTAAGGTACTTGCATCAACGACGCCGCCAATTGCGCCGCTACCATAAAGCAAGGTGCTCGATCCGCGTAGCACGGTAATTTGGTCACTAATGAATGGCTCAACGCCAACAGCGTGGTCGCCACTGGTTACTGAGACATCGAGGGTATCAATGCGGTCAACCGTGGTCTTGACGCGTGGGCCGGCTAGGCCATGAATGATAGGGCGGCCAACCGCGGTGCCAAAGCTTGCGGATTGGATGCCAGGCTCACCAGATAAGGTTTCACCTAGAGTTGCTTGAACGTTACGTGCCAATTCTTCGCCTTTGAGCGTGGTAATTGATTGAGCCGTGCCATCTTCAGCTAGCGGATGAGCGATAATTTGAACTTCTTCAAGCTCGTTTGATTGAGACTGCGCAAACAACGCAGGCGAGATTGCGGTACTAGCAAGTAGCACAGCGTATGCTGATTTTTTTAACATGATTAGCCTTAAGTACGATTTCGACACAAAGTCGAATAACAGGAAACAACTGAATCCTATGATGCAGCTGAGGGTTAGAGCATTAGCCCTGTTTTATGAAGAAAAAATCGTATTAGGCGGTGCGCGCGAGGCGTAGGCAGAGTTTAATACTGGCTTGACTGGATAGTTGAAGCCAAGAGTAAAATCTTGCTCGAAGGAATGAGTTGTCGTCTCACTACAGATGGCTGGGCCATCTGCGCTCTGATCTTGAGAAACGTAAACCGTGCACAATTCATTATGTGCATTGCCCAAATGGTCAACATCATGCGACACCAGTGCCGTCTGAGACAGCAGTAGCAACAATGCGAATAGTATTTGTGGGGCGAGCTTAGTCATACGCGCGTAGCTTAACATGTACTAGCGATTAAAAGTCAAAACTTGGGGCACAATTTTAGGCACTTTTTAAGGGGTTTCTTGCTTGATTTTGCTATGTATTTTGGCGATTTTACGGCCAATTTAAATCGAATCACCTGAGGTTTAGTTATCATAGAGGGCCGTCAGCGGAAATCCACTGGAAAGCCATGCCTTTATTCCGCCATCAAGGTGTATTAGCTTTTTGATCCCAACAGACTTCAAAATAGCCAAGGATTTGCCACTGCGAACGCCTGAACGGCAGTGTATAAGGTATTCAATGTTTGGGTCTAAGGCCGTTAGCTGTTCGGCAAAGTCATCAGCGTAATAATCGACATTGATAGCGCCTTCGATGTGCCCTTGTTGAAATTCTCGCGGTGTTCGAACGTCTAGCACTTGGACGGTTTTGCTATTGCTTAGTAAGGAGTGAGCCTCTACGGCGTTTACATGGTATACGCCATTCTTGAAGGTGCCAGTAATGTCGCTGGCGTTTGCGCTTTTTAGAGCTAGCGACATTAGCAATATTGCTATTAGCACTATTGCGCAAGTTTCGCGCGCGCAGCTTAACGCCGGATGTTCATTAATAGCTCTAAGGGTTTTCATGTTGGTTCTCCGGTTTGTAAGCGATGTTCGACGAATCTTCAACTAAGCGGCCCCAATACGCGTTGTAGGGGTGTACTTTGTCGCCAACGAGTTTTTTGTTCTGGTTGACCCAGTTAAAGATGCCACCTTTAAGATTGGCCGATGCTTGAGCTCCTGAGCTTTTAAGCAAGGGATCGAGGCGCGCTAATAAATCTGAGGAGCGACGCCCAACAGAGCAATAGAAAACCACCGTTTTACCATCGAGCAACTCGCCATAGTCTTCGTCGAATTCGTCGACATCGATGTTTGGTTGAATTTGTATTGCGCCACCGATATGGCTTACTTCATATTCGTCGGGTTCTCGAACGTCGAACAACACGATATTGTCTGAATCTATATCTTCAAATTCCTCGGCGCTAAGGTGGGATATATTTTGATGTTCAGAGACAATGTGTGTGTGAATTCTCTCTAAAGAAGGGTTTAGCAATGGTTTGACTAATACCATGGCGCCAGCAGTGATGATTGTGAGTACGCAGGCTGTGATTAGTAAGATTTTTTTCATTGTTTGTTAAGCGGTTTTATAAACGGCGCTTTTAGGCTCCACAACAGCGAAGTCGGTTGCTCATCTTGATGTTCTTCTAAGCCAATGATCATGTCGGCGTGACCTTTTTGCGGTTGGTCTATGTAGCTACCAAATAGTCGATCCCAAGCAGATAAGAAGAAGCCATAGTTGCTATTGGTTTCAGGTACGATGATTGAATGGTGTACGCGATGCATGTCTGGCGTGACGATAAACTTGCGCACAAGCGCATCAAGCCCTTTTGTTAAACGCACATTTGAATGGTTAAACATTGCCGAGGCGTTCAATAAAACTTCGAAGATGAAGACGGCTAAGGCTGGCGTACCTAAAATGATGATACAGACAAACTTATACAGCATAGATAAGCCGATTTCGATTGGGTGAAAACGTGCGCCAGTAGTCACATCAATATCTCGATCGGCATGATGTACTTTGTGAACACGCCACAAGACGGGTAGATGGTGCGAGGCGACGTGCTGCCAGTAAATTAGCATGTCTAGAACAATAATGGCCAATACACATTCAAGCCAGAAAGGTAATTCTAGAAAGTTGAATAGCCCCCAGCCTGATTGATCTACTTGCTGCGCCACACTAACGGCAAATAGGGGTATTAAGAAGCGCAGGCTGACGCTATTGATGATTACCAAAGACCAGTTAGTTAGCCACCGTTTGCCTCGTGGCAAGGAGCGCTCCTTTTTTGGCGCAAACACTTCTAAAAGTGCCATCAGGGTGAATACGCCTATGAATACGCTCAATCGTATTGTCGCTTGTTGTTCGTCGCTAACTATCATAATAAGCAAGACCTCGGTTTAGCTTGCAATCTTGCACATCTCGGGAAAATTGGCGTGAGCTTGCTTGCAACCTTAGACTGAACTTTCTTGCTTGGTCAAGGTGCAGATTGACGTTCGATGTTAGCTAAATCAGAGATCAACTCGAATACTTGCTAAACCTATATATACGTTGGCCGATTAAGTCGATTTGCACCAACACGCTGGTAAATGACTTATACATCTAAAAATTACTGATTTTCGAGCTCAAAGACGCTGTAAATCACTTCAAATAGATCGCTTGCAATGGTAACGTTCTCAACCTTCATTGAAGCCCCAGAAAATGCCGTATAGGCATGTCGAGTTTACGAGTATAAGCATGAAGCAAAGCACACCCTCACAGCTGCCAACGATTGGTATATTAGGTGATGGCCAATTGGCTATGATGATGGCTGAAGCCTATCAAAAGCTTGGTGGTAAGGTGGCGATCCTTGCTGCGTCTGACAATGCACCAGCCAGCCAAGTGGCGGATCTTGTGTTTGTCGGTAAACTCGAAGATGCTGCTAGCACCGAGGGTTTTTTCAATGCGGTTGACGTTGTTACTCTAGAGAACGAGTTCAATGATGCCCAGCTAATGATCGACCTAAGTCAACGCTTTTCAAAGTCGATCTATCCTGAGCCGGCTAAATTTTCGCTGATCGAAGACAAGCTATCAGAAAAACGCTTTTTCGAATCACTTGACGTGCCGATGGCTCAGTACATGGAAATCACTGATGAGTCTCAATTACCAGATGAACCCGGTTATCTAAAACTTGCTAAAGGTGGTTACGACGGCATAGGAACCTATCGTGTTTCAGGTCGTCAAGAATCAGTGCCATTGTTTGAGGAAATCAAGCAAGCTGGCACCATCTTATTTGAGTATGCGATTGATTTTAAGCAAGAGCTCTCCTTGATCGGCGTCTCAAATAAAGAGCAAATAGTGTTCTACCCATTAGTTGGAACCGAGCAAGCGCAGGGTACTTGTTTGTACGTGACTTACCCATGCCAAGTTAATCAAAAAATTCAGCAGCAAGCGCAAGACTATGTGAGCCGTATTCTTGAAAAGCTCGATACCAAAGGTTTGTTTGCCTTTGAGTTCTTTTTGACCAAAGACGATCAACTACTTATTAATGAATCGGCGCCTCGACCACATAATTCAGGCCACATAACTATGGATTTGGCTGATTGTTCTCAGTTTGAAAACCACATGCGTTCGGTTGCAGGGCTTCCCTTGCGAGAACCTAAGATGTTGCTAGAGTCGATGACAATGTTGAATTTGTTAGCCACCAAAGACGCTGAATTTAATGATGATGAAGTGCTGTCTCGTATTAAAGACACTGAGTGCAGTGCTACTCTCTATCGAAAAGCTCGTTCACGAGTTAAGCGCAAGATGGGGCATGTTAATATTTGGGGTGAAAATCAGAGGCAGCGTGCCGAAGAGATACTTGAGCAAATGGATATTTAAACCGTCGAGCTAACGAGACAGAGAGCAAGCCATGAAAGTAGCGATAATTATGGGGTCAGATTCAGACTGGCCAGTGATGCAAGCCGCCGCCGATATTTTGAAAAAATTTGGCGTAGATTATCAAGCTAAAGTTGTGTCAGCACATCGTACGCCACAAGACATGATCGACTTTGCGAAGTCAGCTGTTGAATCTGGTTTTAGTGCGATTATTGCAGGTGCTGGCGGTGCTGCACATTTACCTGGCATGGTTGCATCATGCACAACGTTGCCGGTAATCGGTGTACCCGTTAAGTTAAGCAGCTTAGATGGTATGGATTCGCTTTTATCGATCGTGCAAATGCCCCGCGGTGTACCCGTTGCGACGGTCGCGATAAATAATTCGACCAATGCCGCATTATTAGCGGTGCGTATGATGTCGATTTCAAATCCAATTATTCAACAAAAGCTCGCCGACTACGCGGTGGAAATTGCTGACGAGTCTCGAGCTAAGACGCTGGATTAAACTGCCAATCGAAAACTAGTGTTTCGGTTTAGTTTGAGATGATTTAACTCTCTAGCTAAAAGCCTTTACCAGCCAATGGTAAATCGCTTAGACAGTGGCTAGCTTGATTCTTGCTTTGCATTCGTCGTTGAGCGATTGCTTAATTATCTTCCAAATCTTGCGATTAAATCCCATTCCTAAATGAGCCGCGTTGACCTCGATGTTTTTAACGTTTGGGTTTACGGTGTCGATTGCAGCGCCTGCGGCAACGATCCCATCTGACTTGCTATAAATGCTGGTAATAGGTTGGTTAATTAACTTGTTGTTGCGCTTTTCAATACTTCGTTCGATCCAATCGAGATCTTGCCCCTTTGCTTTAAATGCTGACGCTGCCCGGCTGTATTTTGGCCCACCAATAATCGGAGCACCAAAGGTAATGACTTGCGTGACTTCGGTGCTTAGCTCTCGAGCACATTCTCTGGCGAGAAAACCGCCAAGACTCCAGCCAATCAATACCACCGGTGAGCCGAATTGTTCGGATCTTTCTTTAACCCGAGCGATTGCTTTTTCGCAAAGAAACGGTACTCCGCCCTCGCCCTTATAGTTGCTGGGGTCGTAGTTGTCTGGTGTTTCCAATTCCCAAATTGCAGATAAATCTTCAAGAGTGTGCTCCAAGTCTATACCTGCAAGATTAAGTCCTAAGCCCCAGCCTTCTGCATAGTAGCCAAGGTTTCTTAAGTAATAGCCTAGAGCTTTCATAGAGCGCTCGTCTGAGCCAAAGCCTGGAAACATAATCACTGGCAGCGCGGCTTCGACGGTCGATGATGAAAACTTACTCCGTAGCAAGGATCCGGGAACCGACGCCATATCAAAAAAGGCTCGAGACTCGAACAATAGTGATAACAACGAGGGCGGTTTCAGAGGCTTAGTTTTTGAATCTTTCATGCGATTGTAGCATCGCAAACGGTGTGTGAGCTTGGTGTGGCGAAGTATTGAGTTTTACCATGATTATAAGATCGGAAAAATTCAGTCTTTAAAGGCTGCCGTGTAAACTTATTCATCAAGATAACGATGCGGTATGATATCAAGAACTTAGCAAGCACCTTGTATCAATAACGGCCATGTCGATTAGCAACACAGAGAAACGTAGACTCAATGACAATAATCCGAGCGCTGGTAAAGGGGCGTCTGAAAAAGCGCCAACAACGCCCAAGCAACCGCGTGCTGAAAAGACTCGTCAGAAGTTAATCGATGCATGTATTGAGTGCTTAGCAAAACATGGTTACGCAGGCTCGCAACTGGGGATGATCTCGGATCTTGCAGGTGTGAGTCGCCGCCCTCGGCAATATTATTTTCCGTCGAGAATTAATTTAATGCTGGCCGTATGGCACGAGATTCGGCTTCGTGATGATGCCGAATTTTCTAAGCTTCATAGTGTTGAACAGCCTTTAGAAAAGACCGTTGAGTTGATTCTTGAGTTTGCATTCAAGAAATATCGTACGCCACGGTACATAGCTGATTTGGAATTAAAGTTGGCGATGCGCAGTGACGACGATTTAGCGCGTGAGCTAGGCCCGCTGATCGAACAACGAGAGAAAGAGGCCGATCAACTTTGGCTTTCTTTGTTTGCCAAAGTTGATAAACCTGCTGAGCAAATTATAGTCACTCGATATTTACACGTTAGCTTGCTACGAGGTCTGGCGGTTGAGTATTTGTCGCGTCAAGACACCAAAAACTTGGCGGATCTCGAGCAAGAATTTAGCCGCATTCTGCACTCGGTATTGGCTTAACTTGCAGTCAATGCGCGTAGCATCCAAGCAGTTTTTTCATGTACGCGCATGCGGTCAGATATTAAGGCCGCGGATGATTCATCATCAGCGTCTTGGGCAACTTTCAAGGCCGTGCGGCAGGTCTTCACCACTTGTTCATGACCTTTAGTGAGCAAGCTAACCATTTTCTCGGCGCTTGGAACACCACTAACTTCCTCAATAGAGCTTAGTTCTGCGAAAGCCGCGTAAGTTCCTGGAGCCGCGACATCTAAACTGCGAATGCGCTCGGCTATCTCGTCTACGGCTAAGGCTAGCTCGGTATAGTGTTCTTCGAACATTATATGTAATTGATTGAACATTGGCCCTGTGACGTTCCAATGGAAATTGTGCGTTTGTAAATATAGTGTGTACGAATCAGCCAGTAAGTGCTTTAGGTTTTGCGCTATAAGTACGCGATCCTGCTCTTTGATTCCAATGTCGATAGTGCTCATGTGTGCCTCGATAGTTAGGTTCTTGATTGCTGCGCTTATAATATCGTCGAGAGGCTGATTTAGTAAAATCCTCATTTTTTATTGTGACGTTCTAAAAAATAGATCGTAAGTACGTCGTAATGCCAAAAATGCACCGTTGATCAGTTATTTAGTTGGCTATCGATCGACATTAGTTTGAAAGTTCTCTGAATATGGGAAGTCTAAAAGTCTTTTTGTTGTGATTTTTTGATCTAAATTATTTCTATTTGTCTTCAGATAAAGCATATCGACTCCAAAAATTAAAAGACAAGGAATAATGACTTATAGCTTTGCGATAACATTTTTGGCTACTGCTATCACTTTCTGTGCGCTAAAGCACTGAGGCTTTGATGATGTTACTCGATACGCTACGTACAAAAATACACACACTGCATAACGCCGACGAACATGCTTTGGTTCGTACTCTAATGAGCGACGCTGATTTGCCGCAGAGCCTGCTTGCGCAAGCGTCTATCGGTGGTGCCGACTTGGTCCGCGCGGTTCGGGCCGACGATAAGCCCGGATTGATGGAGGTGTTTCTCGCAGAATATGGTTTGTCGACCGATGAAGGTGTTGCGCTGATGTGTTTGGCCGAGGCATTACTTAGAGTGCCAGACAGTGAGACCATTGATGATTTGATTGAAGATAAAATCGTACCATCAAGCTGGGGAGAACATCTCGGAAAGTCGTCTTCGTCCTTAGTGAACGCCGCAACTTGGGGTTTGATGTTGACTGGCAAAGTGCTCGACGAAGCATCAAGTAATGCGATTTCATCTACGCTAAGAGGTGCGGTCAAGCGTGTTGGCGAGCCGGTCATTCGCGTTGCTGTTAAGCGCGCAATGAAAGAGATGGGCAATCAATTTGTGCTTGGCGAAACCATTCAGTCTGCGGTTAAGCGGGGCGCTAAACGCGTAGCGCAAGGATATACCTACTCGTATGACATGCTGGGCGAGGCGGCTATCACCGCGAGTGATGCACTCGGTTTTTTCACTAGCTATAAAAACGCGATCAACGAATTGGCCAAAGATGCTGTGCATGATGAGATTCGCAATAACCCAGGTGTATCGATCAAGCTTTCAGCTTTGCATCCGCGCTATCAGGCGACTCAGATTGATCGTGTCTTAAGTGAGCTGGTCCCGCAAGTTTTGGCCTTAGCGCTTGATGCGAAAGCCGCTAATATGGGCTTGAATATTGATGCTGAAGAAGCCGACAGGCTCGATCTATCGCTTGATGTTATTGATGCGGTATTGAGCGATAAACGCTTAGAGGGTTGGGATGGTTTTGGCGTTGTTGTACAGGCCTATGGTAAACGCGCCAGCGCGGTGATCGATTATTTATACGCGTTGGCCGAACATTACGATCGCAAAATTATGGTGCGTTTAGTGAAAGGAGCCTATTGGGATTTTGAAATAAAGCGTGCTCAGGTTGAGGGTTTAAAGAGCTTTCCAGTATTCACTAAGAAGTCGGCGACGGATGTGTCTTATATCTGTTGCGCAAAAAAACTCTTACTAAAATCTAATCGAATTTATCCACAATTTGCAACTCACAATGCGCATTCGGTATCGGCCATTCAGGTTCTATCAACTACTTTAGAAATACGTGATTTTGAGTTTCAGTGTCTGCATGGCATGGGCGAATCCCTGTATAAACACATCACCACCAATACGCCTATGCGTTGCCGCATTTACGCTCCAGTTGGAAAGCATCGTGATTTACTTGCCTACCTTGTGCGTCGTTTGCTTGAGAACGGAGCGAACTCTTCGTTTGTAAATCAAGTGGTCGACGAAGACGTAAGCCCAGAAGAAATTGCTGCTGATCCATTTCAAAGTTGGCTAGCCGATTCGGATACACCGGTATCTGCGATTACCTTACCGGCAGACTTGTATCAGCCAGAGCGAACAAATTCAGCGGGCATTGATTTAATGAACGTTGACGACGTAAAAGCGTTTGAGCATGCGCGAGAACCATTTAAAGAGACTAAATGGCACGCCAGCCCACTACTAGCTCATGCTCATATCGGAACGCCGCCGATCGAAATCAAAAGTCCGTTTGACGAATGTGATCATGTTGGCAGCGCAGCCGAGGCCAGTTTAGACGATGTTGAAGGCGCTTTTGTTGCCGCGCAAGAATGGTCGTTCGTGTCGGCATCCGAGCGCGCGCGAGTACTCAACGTCGCGGCAGATTTGTATCAGCAACATGCGGGCGAGCTATTTGCCGCATTGACTCGAGAAGCTGGTAAGTCCCCGAATGACGCGGTTGCCGAATTGCGCGAAGCCGTCGACTTTTTGCGATACTACGCGGCTCAAACTGAGCATTTAAGTGGCTATAAAGCTCGTGGTCTTTTTGCTTGCATCTCGCCTTGGAATTTCCCATTGGCTATTTTTACCGGTCAGATTGCTGCAGCACTTAGTGCTGGCAATGGGGTTCTAGCAAAGCCTGCTGACCCAACACCGATCGTCGCGTACTTGGCGGTTAAGTTACTGCATGAAGCGGGCGTGCCTCGCGCGGTATTACAGTTGTTACCGGGTTCCGGCGCGACCGTTGGTGATGCTTTAGCCAGCGACTCTCGTTTGAGTGGTATTTGTTTTACCGGCTCTACCGCAACCGCGATGACAATCAATAAAGCTCAAGCAGCGAACGCAAATGCGAGTGCGCCATTGATTGCTGAGACTGGTGGTCTTAATGCGATGATTGTTGATTCAACTGCGTTGCCTGAGCGTGCGGTCAGCGACATAGTTTTGTCGGCGTTTCAATCGGCAGGTCAGCGTTGTTCTGCCTTACGGTTATTGTACCTGCAAGAAGATATCGCCGAAGATTTTCTTGAAATGTTGTACGGCGCAATGCAAGAGCTAAGGATAGGCGATCCATGGAATATAAGTACTGACGTGGGGCCTTTGATCAATCAAGATGCTCAACAGAGAGTTCAATCATATATTGAGACGGCAGAATCACAAGGGCGCTTATTAAAGCGTGTCGACTGTCCATCTCAAGGGCACTTTGTTGCTCCGAGTGTGTTGAGCGTGTCTGGTATTAAAGAAATGGCGCAAGAAATATTTGGCCCAGTGTTACATGTTGCGACTTTTCGAGCCGAACAAATAGACACAATTGTTAATGACATCAACAACAGTGGTTACGGTCTAACCTTCGGCTTGCATACACGTATCGACGACCGAGTAGAACGAGTTACGACAGGTCTTACTGTAGGCAATATGTACGTTAATCGAAACCAAATTGGCTGTTGTCGGCAGTCAGCCGTTTGGCGGTGAAGGCTTGTCTGGAACTGGCCCTAAGGCTGGCGGACCACATTACGTTAAGCGATTTGCACAAGCAGAGATTATTGAGAAGGGTATCTCAGTTGACGTTAACCAAGGTCATGCGAGGCTAGACTTACAAACCCTGCAAGCTGGGCTTGATCAACTAAGCCAATATCGCACAACGCTCTCAAGTCAGGCTATGACTGGCCCAACAGGCGAATCAAACAAACTGTCGGTACTTCCGATAGGCAAGGTCCTTTGTCTCGGTCCAACCGTTGAATTAGCAAAAAGCCAAGCCGGACGAGCAAAGGCGATAGGCTGTGAAGCCTTGATTGTGTGTCCCGGTATAAGCGAACTTAATGCCATTGATGGCTTTTTGCCGAGATCTTTATTAACTGAGCTTAAGGGTCTAAATGCGGTGATCTGCCAAAGTGATAGCAATGACCTCAAAGCAATTCGCCAGGCTCTGGCGGCGCGCCCCGGTGCCTTGGTTCCGTTAGTGTGCGAAGACAATATCGAGGACCGATGTGTGATCGAGCGTCATGTTTGTATTGATACCACCGCAGCCGGCGGAAACGTGTCGCTATTGGCGAGTATGGGCTGAGCTTAGCCGCTAGGCTTGCAATAAGGCAAGGCGAGAAAGTCTTGCACTAAGTTTCATCTTTGTTCGGGTATAGTGTTTGATCACAAGTTGTTCAACAAATTGCCTACAAGTTTTTACGTTTAAGCGCGAGAGCTTGTTTAAAACGAGAGCAAAGTATGAAATTTGATTATGTCATTGTCGGCGGAGGGTCAGCGGGGTGCACCTTAGCGCACCGCTTAGGAGAAGATCCAAATGTAAGTATTTGCGTACTCGAAGCAGGCGGCAGCCATAAGAGCCCGTTGGTATGGATTCCGGCGATGCTGATCAGCCTGATACCGTGGCGCGTGAAAAACTGGGCGTTTGAAACAACTCCACAAGCCGCTATGAATGGCCGACAAGGCTATCAGCCTCGAGGTAAGGCTCTCGGCGGCTCTTCATCAATCAATGCCATGATTTATATTCGCGGTGTGAAGCAAGATTATGACGCCTGGGCTGATCAAGGTTGTGATGGCTGGAGTTTTGATGACGTATTGCCCTATTTTAAAAAATCCGAACACCGAGAAGCGGGTGCAACAGAATTACGAGGTCAAGGTGGGCCGCTAAACGTTGCGCCAGTTACTGACCCTAGCTCTATTAACGAGATCTTCTTCGCAGCTGCAAAAGAATGTGGCGTGCCAGCTAACGATGACTTTAATGGCCCAATACAAGAAGGTTATGGCTATTATGAATTAACGCAAAAGAATGGCGAACGCTGGTCAACAGCTCGCGCATATCTCGAGCCCGCGGTAGAACGCGGAAATGTGACGGTGTTTACCAAAGCGCATGTTTCGAAAATTAATGTTTCAAACGCAAAGGGTGTTAAGCGTGCTGAATCGGTTGACGTTGAAATAAATGGCAAGCGCCAGACAATCGAAGCAACTAAAGAAGTGATTCTATCAGCGGGCGCTTTTGGCTCTCCGCAGCAACTTTTATTGTCGGGTATTGGTCCTAAGAGTAAGCTGGTTCAGCACGGCATTAGCCAAGTGCATGACTTGCCGGGTGTCGGCGAGAATTTGCAAGACCACTCTGACTATGTTATCAGTTCGCGCACTAATTCTCTTGAAGCCTTTGGTATTTCCTTGCGAGGCAGCTTTAAATTTCTAATTGAGATGTTTAAGTATTTCACTAAACGCCGAGGCATGCTGGCAACTAACTTTGCTGAATCGGGTGCGTTTTTGAAAATTGAAGAAGATGCACCGTCGCCCGATATTCAAGTGCATTTTATTCGTGCATTGGTCGACGACCACGGACGCGAGCTCTATTGGGGGCATGGCTATAGCGCACATATTTGTGTTTTGCGTCCGAAGAGTCGAGGTTCCGTTAATTTGGTTGACGCAAGTTTCAAATCTGACCCAGAAATCGACATTGCTTTTCTGCGTGATGAGCGAGACATGGAGCTGCTTTATAAAGGCAGCCGCAAAGTTCAGGAAATTTTTCGTTCAAGTAGCTTCGATGAGATTCGTGGCAAGCCTCTATATGAAAGCGACACCGATGATGAAGCGGTGTTTCGCAACGATATTCGTCAGCGCTGCGATACGGTTTATCATCCGATTGGTACTTGCAAGATGGGGAGTGACGATATGGCAGTGGTCGATACGCGCTTAAGAGTGCACGGTATCGAGGGTTTACGTGTTGTTGACGCCTCGATTATGCCAACCTTGATCAGCGGCAATACTAATGCACCGAGTATCATGATCGCTGAGAAAGCAGCGGATATGATCAAAGAGGATAATAGTTAGCTTGCTTGAATATGCCAGCTCTAGACTAAAAGCGTAATGAGCCTTTTTAACCTGAAAAAAGGCTGATCATTTTGCTCTTGTCGGCGCGATTAATCATTAACCGAATATTCCTTTTAATGCAAAAAAGAAAATAATCGCAAAGCCCGCGCCTGCAGGCAGCGTAACAACCCAAGACATAAAAATGTTGCCGACTACTTTAAGGTTTAACGCTCCAATACCACGCGCAAGGCCAACGCCCAATACGGCGCCAACTAAGGTGTGTGTTGTTGAAATCGGTAGGCCCCAAGTTGAAGCAAATACTACAGTCGTTGCTGCGCCAAGTTCAGCAGCAAAGCCGCGACTCGGTGTGAGTTCAGTGATTTTTTTGCCGATAGTCGCCATTACTTTAAAGCCATAAGTCGCCAAACCAACAACAATACCTAGGCCGCCTAAAATCAGAATCCAAGGCGGTAGCATCGATTTTTTAGCCACTTCACCACCAGACTCGATAACGCTGGCAATGGCGGCTAAGGGGCCAACGGCGTTAGCCACATCGTTTGACCCGTGTGCGAAGGCCATTGCCGCCGCTGTGAAGATCATGAGAATGGCGAATAGGTTTTCAACGTTGGCAAAGCGATTACCACCGTCGTCCGATTCAAATTTCTCTTGCACGCGCGATAGCATCATACCGCCAACAACTGCGACCGCGATACCAGCTACGGCGGCAAGTGGCATAGCGTTTATGAATTTACTTTCAAAGCCAAAATCGAAATCTAAGCCGGTGTTTTTAAGACCTTTAAGAATGGTCACCATAGCAATCATGAAGCCCACAAAGAACATGTACATCGGCACATACTTCTTTGCATTTTTGAATGGATTGCTGGTGTCTAGAATTAGCTTTTGCACGCTTACAAAAAGTGCGTAAGAAATGGTGCCAGCGAGCAGCGGTGATACAACCCAGCTCGCTACTATGGTGCCAACCTTACTCCAATTTACTGCATCGACCGAAATACCAACCGCTGCAAAGCCTACTAATGCGCCAACGATGGAGTGCGTAGTCGAAACTGGCCAGCCCTTCATGCTGGCAATTAACAACCAACAACCGGCTGCTAGCAAAGCTGCCATCATGCCGAATACCAGTAGTTGCGGCTCGTTGTTGATTAGTGCCGGGTCGAGTATGCCTTTTCGAATGGTCGAGGTGACTTCTCCGCCGGCTAAGTAGGCCCCGGCAAACTCGAAGATAATGGCAATAATAATCGCCTGCTTAACCGTCAACGCACCTGAGCCAACCGAGGTGCCCATGGCGTTGGCTACGTCATTGGCGCCGATGCCCCAAGCCATAAAGAAAGCGAATATACAGCCTAGAATGAGCAGTATATGTCCGTGTTCAGCAATGATTTCCATAGCGTTTTATAACCTGAAATAAATGTTGTTTTTTGAAGTCACTGACTCGAGCTTTTTTTATAACGATTGCGCGAATTCGGTGGCCAGATTGTAACTGAAACTGCGACTATGACCACTAGAGAAGAGGGGATAGTCGTGGAGCAGCGAGAAAGCTAATTAGCGCGCGATCAATAGTTGTAGTTTACCGCCGGCACTTTGTGCCGCATCGGCTAAGGCGCCAATCAACTCGATGACCTTATATAAGAAAACTACGTTAACTGGGGGAAGTTCATTTTCAATCTTAAACAAGGCTGCGCGAACGTCAATTTGTAGCTCATCGTTTATATGCTCGAGCCGATTTAGCTCTTCGATGAGTTCCTCAACAACGTTTAATACTCGCCCTTTAAAGCCCATCTCAAGCAGCTCATCCATTTCATTGACGGCCTTTACGGCTTGCGCTGAGGTTTGTACCGCTTCGGTCACGAAGCCTTGCATTAAACTGGCGATTTGCGACGGTATCTGCATTTGGCGACCCAGCATGATGCCAGTAATATCTTTAGTACAGTTCGCAATTTCGTCTTGCTGAGTGATCATCACCAATAAATCGCCACGATCAACCGGCATCATTAAGCTATTGGGCAAGTTCGCTCGTAAGCTTGTTTTGGCGTCGTCGGCCGCATTCTCTAGCTTTGAGATCGTATTGTAAATCTCTTCAGCTTTTTTCCAGTCATTAGATAAAGCCGCTTCGATAAACGCCGGCAGTTGCTCCGCGCATCGATGCGCGAGGCCTATGTGTTCTTGAATGGGGCCAATCGGCGACTGCCCAAACATTTTGCTAAACGGGTTTCCTGCCACTGTTTTCTCCGAACGCTTCTTAACTATGTTGAGCAGCATAGCACAGAAGATTTTCCGCCGGCGGGTTGCCTTCTAGCTACGAATCGTAGAAATCTACCACACCGGTTTCAAGGCAATACTCGGCGCCGACAATTTTGATCTGCTTGCTGTTTACCATGTCGCTCAAAACAGTAGAGCGAGTTTCTAAACCGTTCACTGATTGCTCAATATTTGCCCGCATCGCTTGGTGTACCAAGTGATCTTTGTCATCACATTTATGTTCTGCTACAACTGGGCGAACCGCGGGTAGAATCTCTTCGACGATAGATGCGATGTTTGGTGATATATCGCCCGGACTGCTAAGCAATGAGTCGACTGTTGCTTTAACGGCACCGCAATGCGAATGGCCAAGTACAACTACTAACCGGCTTCCGAAATTTTGACAAGCAAACTCAATACTTCCGATTTGAGATGGCGCAATGATGTTACCTGCGACGCGAACCACAAATAGGTCGCCTAGCCCCTGACTGAAAACTAACTCAGCCGGTACACGAGAGTCAGAGCAGCCTAATATCACTGCAAATGGGCTCTGGCCTTCTCCAATACTTTTGCGGCGAGTATTAATGTTAATTTCAGCATCGTCGATGGTGCTTTCAATATAGTGTTTGTTGCCCTCTTTTAAGAGTTCAAGCGCTTGATCTGGGTCCATACTAAGTGTTGTTTATCGTTTACGGGGAATATTTAAGTACTCAAAAAAGCCTAGTTTTTATGCAATAGCCGAGCTTCTTTGTAGTAACGAATCGCGCCAGCGTGCAGTGGAATCGAAATGCCTGCATGCGAGAGCTCTTTTTTGTCTAAATCGGCTAGTGACGGATGCAAAGACTTGAAGTCTCTGAAGTTTTCCACAATTTCCTTTACAACGTGATATATCGCTTTAGGCGAGGTCGACTCTGACGCTACGAAGGTTGCGCCAAGTCCAAATGACATCACGTCTTCATCGCCGCCGTACATGCTTTTAAGAACTCGGCCAGTGCGATAATAGGGTTTGGCTTTGATCACCTGCGAAACTTCGGGGCCGGTAATAGGAATAATTCGGATCTCGCAGTTTTCGCCGAGCTCGCGCAAATTGTCGTTGAGGCTACTGGTTAATAATGTGATGGCTTCAATTTGCTCATTACATAGCTGGGTGACTTGTTTGGTGTCACTCATCGGGCGAACTTCTTTAAAGTTGTCGTTTGACCAACCTTTTATTTCAAGAAAATCATCGATGATGCGATGCTGCAAAGAGCGCGTGTAGCCAAAGCTGACTCGGCGATCGGCTAGGTCATCGAAACTCTGCACTTCGCTGCTAGCACGCACAATCAAGGCCAATGGGTCGGCTTCTAGGGCGAACACAGCACGCAAGCTTTGGTTAGCGCCTTGTTTCTCAAAAGCGCTGCTTCCGTGATACGCATGAAACTGCCAATCAGATTGAGCAAACACTAAGTCAAAATTACCTTCGCCAATCTCTTTTAAGTTATATATCGAGCCGCCGGTACTCTCTAAAGAGCAGCGAATTTTATGTAAATTTTTATGGCGATTTAATAAGCGACAAATAACGCCACCAATAGGAAAGTACACGCCCTGTACGCTGCCGGTACCCAATAAGAGATGCGACATGTTTTTGATTGAGTCAGGCGTTTGAACGTCGCCATTTGCGCGGTTTGCGTTCTGCTCGGCCTCGTCTTGATTGTTGGGCAGGTCGCAGGCCGTTAATGCAACGGACAAAGCAACTATCAGCGACAGCTTAGACTTTTTTCGAGGCAGCCTTGTTGCCATTCGAGACAGCCTTGTTGCTATTGGAAATAGTGCAAGCAATGCGTTACGCAACATAAATTCAGACAAAATGGGTAAGTGGTTAGGCGTCTATACTATAAACAATAAGCTGGTTTAACTCTAGGCTAGCGCACAGCAAGATAGACCTAAACAAGTGCAGTAGCGTATTATGTCGCGATGACAACATCTTCAAAACAATTGGTTTCAGAGTTTCAAGACATTGTGCTCAGTTCCTATGGCGAACATCAAAATTTTGAGCGAACAGCCAGCCCAAGCAACTGCGCTATCGGTGACTTAGTGTTCGTGTTTGACTCCTCTTCAATACCGAAACACGCGAGTGTGATCGTAACCTCTGATGAGGTTGCTCACATTATTAAAGAGTCGTCGAGCGCCTTTATTATTGTGGTCAAAGATGTGCGCTTGGCCCAAGCAAAAATTAAGCAACGGTTCGACGATTACCAAGTAGCTGATGCCGAATGGCAAGCGATTCACCCCAGTGCGGTGGTGCATGAAAGTGCCAAACTTGCCGCCAGTTGTCGAGTTGGGCCAAATGCAGTTGTCGGTGCCAAATGTGTGCTGGGCGAGAACGTGGTGATTCGCGCTGGCGCAATAGTTGAGCATGGCGTAACTATTGGCGCCAATTCAGTGATTAATGCGAATGTTAACGTTGGCTATGGCAGCAGACTCGGTGAGCGCGTTACCGTTCAAGCTGGTGCGATGATTGGCACTGAGGGCTTTGGCTTCGCCCCTGATCAAGAAAATCATTATCACCGCATTCCTCACACCGGGCATGTTCAGATCGGCAATGATGTTCACATTGGCGCTAATAGTTGTATTGACCGAGGCACTTACGGTGCAACTCGTATCGCTGATGGCGTGAAGATCGATAATCTTGTGCATATTGCGCACAATGTAGAGGTTGGTGAAGACACGTTGCTCACTGCACAAACCGTAATCGCAGGCTCGAGTAAAATTGGCAAGCGAGTAATCGCGTCGGGTCAGACTGGCGTACTTGATCATAAAACCGTCGCTGATGGAGCGATACTGGTGCAGCGCTGTGGTGTGTCAGAGGATATTCCGACTTCGGGCATGTGGGCCGGTTCGCCAGCGAAACCATTCAAAGAATGGGTTCGCGGCATGGGCTTACAGAAAAAAGTGTCTAAGCTCGAAGCGCAGATAAAAGAGCTAAAGAAGCAGCTTGATAGCTAATTTTTAGTCTTGAGATAAGGTTTAGGGCGTTGTGAAAACTCCAATTAAATTTATTCTGATTCCGCTTTTATTGAAGTCGTTGATGGTGCTAATCACCATGACTTGCCGTGTGCGTTGGCATAACAGGGAGGTGTTTGATGACTATAAAGGCAAAGGCGAGCCTGTTCTATTTGGCATGTGGCACAATTGTTCTACCTTTTCGCCTTGGGCGATGAAAGGCGAAGGCTTGGCCTGTATGGTTAGTGCTAGCCGAGACGGGGAATACATTGCGAGGCTGGCCTCTTTGTTTGGCAATAAAACAATTAGAGGTTCGAGTTCTAAAGGCGCGTCTAGCGCAACTCGGGCAGCCTTGAAACTATTGCGCAGTGGTCAGCCAGTTGCACTAACCCCAGATGGCCCGAGGGGCCCAAAGTATAGCGTGCAGCCTGGTGTTGTATGGCTGGCGTCAGCCTCTAAAGCGCCGATTGTGCCCTTTCATATTGAGGCAAGTAGACAATGGGTTCTCAATAGCTGGGACAACCATCGTTTTCCTAAGCCTTTTTCAACAATTCACATCGGAATTGGTAAGCCGATCGTGGTTGATCGGGTCATGGTTAAAGAGAATCCTGAGCAAGCGGCAAGCTTGGTTCAGGAAGCCATGATGGATAATGTTAATGCTTTAAAAGAGGCCGCCAAGGGGTGAGCTATTTTGGATTGTATTAGCGATTAAAATAATAATTTATGAAACTACTTTTTATTTGTACACATAATCGATGCCGAAGCATTTTAGCTGAGGCAATTACACGTAAGTTGGGCAAGGGGCGGATTACTGCCGCGAGTGCTGGCAGCTCACCTCAAGGCGAGGTGCACCCTTTATCATTACAGTATTTAGCAGAGCACGATATCGATATTGATGGTTTGCAGAGTCAGTCTTGGGACGAGTTCGAAGAATTTGTGCCAGATGCCGTACTTACGCTTTGCGATAGCGCCGCTAAAGAGAGCTGCCCAGTATGGTTTGATGATCTGGTGCAAGTGCATTGGGGCTTGGCTGACCCGTCTAAGTCAAACGGTGCCTCAGGAGATCAGAAGCGCAGATTTAGCGATACGATTGATGTGATACAGCGCCGAATCGAAGCCTTGTTAGAGCATGACGTAGAGAATCTTAAAGGGCATGATTTGAGTTCAGTGCTCAGTCAAATTGCGACTCAAATTCACTAGGCTATACTATTAACCTAAAGACAACGCTAAAGGAAGCACGCATGAAAGCAAATAACATTCTTGAGACCATCGGCAACACCCCTCACATCCGCGTTAATCGCTTGTTTGGAGGCGATGCAAATGTTTGGATTAAGTCTGAGCGTGGCAATCCAGGAGGCTCAATCAAAGATCGTATTGCCTTAGCGATGATTGAGGATGCCGAGAAATCCGGCGTGTTAAGCCCCGGTGCAACGATCATTGAGCCGACCTCAGGTAATACTGGCGTGGGCCTGGCGATGGTCGCGGCAATCAAAGGCTATAAACTGGTTCTTGTGATGCCCGAGAGCATGTCAATTGAGCGTCGACGTTTAATGTTGTCTTATGGCGCGTCTATTGATTTAACGCCTAAAGAAAAAGGCATGGGCGGCGCTATTGCTCGTGCCAAAGAATTGGTTGAGCAGACCGATGGCGCATGGATGCCACAGCAATTTGAAAACCCAGCAAATGTATCTGTACACGTGCAAACAACCGCTCAAGAAATCATCGCTGACTTCCCAGACGGTGTTGATGTGATGATCACAGGCGTTGGCACCGGTGGTCACATCACTGGTTGTGCTCAAGTGTTGAAAGAGAAATGGCCGAATATGAAAGTATTTGCGGTGGAGCCTGCCTTGTCGCCAGTGATAAGCGGCGGTGACCCCGGCCCACATCCATTGCAGGGTATTGGCGCGGGCTTTATTCCAGGCAATCTGCATTCCGATTTACTCGATGGTGCAATTCAGGTTGATGCGGATGACGCGCGTGAAATGGGTCGTCGATGCGCTGCCGAAGAAGGCATGTTGGTAGGTTTGTCATCTGGCGCTACACTCGCCGCTATTGCCCAGCATCTAAGCGATACCGACAGTAAAAACGCAACCATTTTGGGCTTTAACTACGATACCGGTGAACGTTATTTATCGGTGGCGGACTTTTTGCCAGAAGAAACCGCTTAACTAAAAGGCCGGTAACTTAAGCCTTGGTGCTGTCAAAACGCTCAATGTATTGGCAGCGCTGACACAAGCTTTCAGCAAGTTGGCCTTGCTTGAATCCTCTGAGCATTGCTTGCGCTTTGCTAGACCCCAGTATGTCAATAATCGGAGTATCGGCAATATTTCCTAGCTCTATCGCCGCTTCTTTGTCTAAACAACAAGGCACAACCGTGCCATCGGCCAAAACGCCGAAATGTGACGACAAGCCATAGCAAGTTCCGCTGGTTCCGAGCACTGGCAAGTCAAGGCTTGGCCAAATAAACTCGGTGTCAAAGTGCAGATACAAACGGTCTTTTATATTGATGCTCTTACGTTGACGCACATCGATATCCCTTGGAGCTGAGAAATCAAAGCGTTTGCAAATTTCATCGAGCATTTGCGTATTTGGCGTTTGACTACCCAACGGGTCGTTTAGGTTCCAGAGTCTGAAGTTGAGATACAGTTCGGGTCGCTCATTTAGGGCGCTCTCAGTGAAAGCAAAAATTCGCTCTAAGTAATTACTCGGGTCTTTGTCAGGAAAATTATCGAAGAAGCTATGCAGCGAGAAGTTGATTTGATGAAAACGCCTGTGCAGCATCAACTCGTATTTCTCTGGGCGCAAAAGCACGCCATTGGTGACTAAAAAGATATTCGCGTCGTGCTCATCGCAGATCTCAATCATCTCCTTGAGATTCGGGTGCACTAGAGGGTCGCCCATTAGGTGAAAGCAGATCAACTCGGCTAGAGGCGCGACCTGTTCTACGGTGTGACGGAACAACTCGAGGTCCATCATCTTGTTGTCGCGAATTACTGCAGGGCAAAAACTGCACTTTAAGTTGCAGATATTGCTTATCTCAATATGAACCTTATGAAAGCGCTTTCGCTTTTTAGTCGATGTTTGAATAGCGTGTTGCTGCGAGTTAGTCATCGGCGACTAACCATTTTTTTTAACAGTAAAGACAAATGGGCGCACGCCCAGCTTTTGCAATTTATTCTTGGCTGTTTTAGCTTTGCGTTTATCCGCATAGGGCCCAAGCCGAACTCGGTACAGTGTGCCTTTTTCTTCAGACGAACGCGCTTGGGTTATTGATTTAAAACCTTTCAAGGCGAGCCGTGCTCGAAGCTTTTCGGCGTCAGCATGAGATTTAAACGACGCCGCTTGAAGAAAATAATCTAGGTTGGCGTCGGGTCGCGTTGGTTCTGAATCGGGCAAGTCGTCGGGCATAATTTGCTCGATGTCTGGCAGCACAGTGTAGAAGTCGAACTCTTTTTCGGTGCTTTTATTCTTGATTAGCTCTTCAATAGCTTTGTCTTCGGCATCACTGGCTTCTTGGTTAGACGAGAACAGCGCTTTCAAGCCAGCACCAAACTCAGAATCGCCAGTGCGCGCACCATTGATCAGCATGCCGAGTACCACGCCAGAGACTAGGATTACCAGCATTAATCCCCATGGGATATTCCGATTCTTACTGGCTTTTTTCTTGGCCTTTGGCTTGGCCTTAGGTTTGATGCGTCGCGCTTGTGGCATGTCGGTTTTACTAACTAATTTAAACAGTAATAGTGAGTTTTAGGCTTACATTGATTCAGGTGCGCCAACACCTATCACGTTTAAACCGTTTTTGAGTGTTTGGCGAGTTGCTGCGCACAAGGCTAGCATGGCACTGCGCTGAGGTTCTTCCGACTCAAGAATCTTGGTTGACGCATAGTAAGCTTGCAGCGCGGTCGCTAGGTCTTTCAAGTAGTAAGTTACCTGATGAGGCTCATAGTTGGCCGCAGCCGCTTGCAACAGCTCCGGGAATTTTTGCAAAAGCGTTAGCAGAGCATTCTCTTGGTCGCTGCCCAACACACTGAAATCGGCATTGGCAATCGCGCTGGTATCAATGTTACGTTCTTCCGCAGTTTTGAAAATTCGACAAATTCTCGCGTGCGCATATTGCACGTAGTACATCGGGTTATCCTTGCTCTGAGACTTAGCCAGATCAAGATCGAAATCCATGTGTTGCTCAGATTTGCGTTGTGCATAAAAGAACCGCGCCGCGTCTGAACCGACTTCGTCACGCAATTCACGTAGAGTCACGAATTCTCCGCTTCGGGTAGACATCGGGATTTTTGCGCCGTCGCGATAGAGTACGGCAAACTGCACTAAGACTACTTTGAGCTTTTCTTTATCAAGGCCCAACGCTTCGAGAGACGCTTTTACACGTGGGATATATCCATGGTGGTCTGAGCCCCAAACATTAATCGCTAAATCAAAGCCACGATCTAATTTATCGGCATGATAAGCAATGTCCGAAGCAAAATAGGTAGGCTGACCGTTATCGCGGATCACCACACGGTCTTTCTCATCACCGTAGTCCGTGGTTTTGAACCACCACGCGCCGCCCTTCTCGTAAACATCACCTGATGCTTTTAGCTTATCGATGGCCTTTGTGATTTTGCCATCAGTAAACAATGATCGCTCAGAAAACCATGTGTCATAGTCCACACCAAATTCGCCAAGGTCTTGACGAATATCATCAAGAATTGA
>CAKZRZ010000144.1 GCA_937918955.1 uncultured Arenicella sp. | reverse complement strand
CCGCAATGAATTTCGTAGCCACTGATAACAGCATTTGCGAAACTCGAATCTATTAGAGTGCCAGTGACGCGCTTTAATTGCTTTTCAGGGTAGAGCGTTGTTTCGGTATTGAGTAGCCCAAAACCGTTGTCTGAACCAAGTTTGGTTTCAACCGCGTCTGGGTCAGATATTTTGCCGCCAAGCATTTGGTAACCACCACAAACACCAATGACTTTACCGCCGTATCGTAGATGTTGCTGTAACCTCGACTGCCAGCCCACTCGCTTGAGGCGGGCAAGATCACCGAGTACGTTTTTGGAACCCGGTAAAATGATTAGATCAGCTTCGAAATCAGTTTGATCGACTGGTACGAAATTTAGGTCAACCATAGGGTGCATGCGCAGGGCGTCGAAATCAGTATGGTTGCTGATTCTTGGTAGTACCGGTATTACCACTTTTAGTTGCTGATTGTTTTTCTCACCGCGTTGTGCGGTTGAAATAGCGTCTTCTGCATCTAAGAAGAAATCTGTTAAGTAGGGCACAACTCCAACTACCGGTTTACCTGTTCGCTTTTCAAGCCAATCTAAGCCTGATTCAAGCAGTTTAATATCGCCACGAAATCGATTGATAATAAAGCCTACGACACGTTCCTGTTCGCTTGCTTCCAGCAATTCTAGAGTGCCCACTAAGTGAGCGAAAACCCCACCACGATCTATGTCTGCAATGAGCACCACAGGGCAATCTACTTTTTCGGCAAAGCCCATGTTGGCGACATCATTGCTACGCAAATTTATCTCAGCTGGGCTACCGGCGCCCTCAACAATGATCTTTTGATACTGCGTTGACAAGCGCGCATGAGAATCAACAACGGCTTGCATCGCTACCTTTTTATAGTCGTGATACTCAGCGGCTTGCATAGCGCTTATCGCTTTACCGTGTACGATAACTTGCGCGCCTGTGTCGCTCGAAGGTTTGAGCAGAATCGGGTTCATATCGGTGTGAGGCTGAAGATTACAGGCCTGAGCCTGTACTGCTTGAGCCCGCCCGATTTCACCACCATCGATTGTCACTGCGCTGTTCAGCGCCATGTTTTGCGGCTTAAAGGGGGCAACTGATAAGCCACTTCGAGCAGCAATTCTGCACAGGCCCGCGACCATCACACTCTTGCCTGCATCTGAGGTGCAGCCTTGCACCATCAGCGTAGTGTTAGTCGCAAAGCGTCTTTCCTTAGAGGGGCTGGCTTGATCTCGCAAAGTTGCCACTTAGCAGTCGACGCCTCTGCGCGCTTTGATACCAGCCGCGTAGCCGTGTTTAACGTTTTTTACGTCGGAAACCGTGTCCATCACTTCGCGCAGTTCTCGGCCACCACCTCGACCGGTGACCACGACACTTTGTTCTCTTGGTCTATTGCTAATGGCGTCGATGATTTTACTTCGGTCTAAGTACTTATAACCGATCATATAAGTCAGTTCGTCGAGCACCACTAGGTCAAACTGATCGTCAGCAAGCATTCTCTCGGCAACTACCCAAGTGCGTTCAGACGCCGCAATATCAGCCGCTTTGTCTTGAGTGTTCCAAGTGAAACCTGTGCCCATTTGGTAAATTTCAGCGTTATCGCAGTGTTGCCGGATAAAGTTTACTTCGCCAGATTCTTGCGCACCTTTGATAAATTGAACAATGCCAACGCGTTGACCATAACCCAGTGCTCGAAACACCATCCCAAAAGCCGAGCTGGTTTTACCCTTGCCATTGCCCGTCATCAAAATAGCTACACCGCGTTCAATTGAGTTTTTAGCAATTTGAGCATCAACGCGCTCTTTTTGCTTTTGCATCTTTTCTTTATGCAGTTGCTGATCGGTTTTCTGATTAGCTGTTTTCGATGATTCTGAGGTCATAAACTATTGTCTCTGTTTGTGTCTACAGCGTTAATAAAAAGGCTCTCGTTTTAATCGCGATGCCTCGTAAAGAAGCGATCGCAATGAAACAAGAGCCCTTGAGTCAGCGAAGCTGTAAAAGCTCTTAAACGTCTCGTTCTAGAAGCTTACTTTAACACTTAGTTTCGCTTGACGGCCTTGGGTATTAAAGCGTTCAGTATCGCTGATTAAGTTAACCGTGTAATCTTTGTCGAAAACATTATCAACGTTAGCAAATACCGTTACCGATTCGCTAACTTCGTACGCAGCGCTGATGTCGAGTAAGGCATAGCTTGATAATTCAGTACCTGATCGGTCAAAGCGGTCGCTTTCAGCTTTTAAGTTAACACCTAGATCAAGTTTGCCGAATTCTTTGTTAGCCCAAAGCGCCAGTGTTAGCTCTGCACGGTCGTCTAAGCGAATACCTGTTTGCTTGTTTTCAGCCGATAATATGTCGGCGTTAACGCCAAGGTTCCAGCCATCAAATTCAGTGCTCAAACTCGCTTCAACGCCTTCAATTTCAGCCTCGCCAATATTGGCAGCTAGGAAAGTGTTTGGATTGAAGCTAAATAGGTTCTCAAAATTAGTTTTGTAGGCTGCAACATACCAATCAAAAGAAGCCGAACTGCCTTCAAGTTTTACTTCAAAACTCTCTGATTCTTCTGGTAGTAAATCTGGGTTTCCGAAAAATGGGAAGTACAAGAAGTTAAACGATGGAGCCGCGAAGGCGGTGCCGTAGCTGACTGTTGCACCTAGAGAATCGTTGAAATCGTAATTTACCGCCAAGCTGCCATTTGTGTCGCTGCCATACGCTGAGTTGTCGTCATAACGTAAACTGGCAGCAAATCCTAGGGCGCCAGAACGAGTTGTGAGCTGCGCGAATGCGCCAGTGTTATCGCGTTCGGTTACTGGGAAGTTTGTCGTTGGAGAGTCAATGTCTTCTTCGTAGTAGTCTAGGCCTGCGGTTAGAATTGTGTCGTCAGCTAGATCGAAAACCAATTCAGTGCCAGCCGTATCGCGATTAGTGGTTAAATCAGAAGGGAAGGCGCCATTGGTTACTGATACGTCTTCGTTTGTACCCAGTGTGAAGTTCCAATCAAGGTTGCTGCCTAGCTTAGTGTTTAAGCTCAACGCCGTGCTAAGAGTCTCGTTCTCGGTTTGTAAACCAGGGTCACTACCGAAAGTGTTGTCGAAATCTACTGTGCTATCGGTCGCAAGTAAGTTCAAGTTTACGCTGGTGAAATCGCCAAAACTGACTTTACCACCCAGTGAGATTGCTTGTTCTTCAAAACCGTCTAAATCGTCATTGCCACCGC
>CAKZRZ010000143.1 GCA_937918955.1 uncultured Arenicella sp. | reverse complement strand
CGACTTAAACTAATGGCTAAACTTGATGTAAGTGAACGACGTCATGCTCAGAACGGTCGTTTTAAGTTTCCAGCTGACGGGCGAGTGATAGACCTGCGAGTTTCCAGTTTGCCTTTGCATGGTGGCGAGAGCATTGTCTTGCGTTTGCTCGAGTTCAATTTGAGTCAAGAGTCGCTTGAGGGCTTGGGCTTTAGAAGGGCTATCGCAAACCGCTTAGATCAGTTGTTGATGGTACAAAGCGGTTTGATCTTAGTTACTGGGCCAACGGGTTCGGGTAAGTCGACCTCCTTGTATTCAATGCTCAACACGCTCAATAGCACTGAGCGAAAAGTGATTAGTATCGAAGATCCGGTTGAACTGAATATTGATGGCGTTAATCAGATTCAGATAAATGAAGAATACGGCATTGGTTTTTCAGAGGCGTTAAAGACGGTTCTTCGCCAAGATCCTGATGTAATCATGGTGGGCGAAATTCGGGATGCCGAAACCGTTCAATTGGCAGCTCAAGCGGCGTTAACCGGCCATCTCGTATTAGCTACCTTACACACCGAATCAGCCATATCGGCATTAAGTCGTTTAAAGCACCTAGGCTTAGCCGACTATTTAATTAAAGCTACATTAAGAGCCGTCGTTGCTCAACGCCTACTCAGAACAGCATGCGGCGTTTGCGATACTGGCGAGCCTCATTGTGATTCCTGCGGTGGTACTGGCTATACAGGCCGAACCACGATTGCTGAAATGTTGGATCTCACTGAGGCGCAATCATTTGAGCCGGATCAACTCCAACAGCACATGCTCGACAATTCAAGCCTTGCTGATGATGCTGTTCGGCTGCTTGAGTCTGGCCAAACCAATCGTGTCGAAGTCCAGCGTGTACTCGGTCTCGATGTGCAAATCTGATCAGGCACTTCAAACGCGTTTAAGTGACGACTCATTATTACGCTTTAACTATTAATCAAGGCATCGATGACCAAGCTCGTTCAACAACAGATATCTTTTACTGAAGATCTAGCCGTGCTGCTCCGTTCAGGAGCTGACCTTGATAGCGCCTTGGCTGTTCTGGCTGATACTCAATCGTCCTCTGAATTGCCGCTAAGCGAACTAAGGGCCAGCGTTCGGCAAGGTTTGACATTGAGTGACGCATTGTCTGGGCACTCTGACCTCTTTGATAACTATTTTCTTGGCATGGTTCGTAGTGGTGAAGCGACGGGTAAGTTGGCGGCCGCGCTTGAGCAATTGTCAGCCCAGTTAGAAATAGTCGAAGAGTTAAAGCATAAAGTAAGCAGTGCCTTGATGTACCCGATTATTCTAAGCGTTGCGATGGTGCTAAGTTTGAGCCTTGTTCTGGGTGTAATCTTGCCTAAGCTCACGGCTTTGTTCGAAACCTTTGGAGGTGAACTCAGTGCGACTGCCAGCGCTCTATTGTCGATCGGTCAGTTTTTTGATCAATGGGGAAAGTCTATTGTGATTGCTTTTTTCGTGGTGGTTTTGCTCGCCTATTTGCTGCAAGACCCCTTACAGTTAAAGGTTAGGGGGAAAGAGTGGTTTGCTCGTTTGCCCTTTGTTGGACGCTTACTGAATCAAATCGATTTTGCGCGATTTACCTCCACGCTTTCAAGTTTACTTGGTTCTGGCGTATCGCAAATTGAAGCCCTTAAGATTGCGAGCGAGAGCTATCATAATATCGAAAAGCGAGAGCAAGTCAGGGGTGTTATTGCGCAAGTAGAGCAGGGTGTTTCTTTGGCCACGGCGCTCGAGGCGTCATCTGATTTTGCAGGCTTGTATACACACAGTATTGAGAGCGGTGAACGCGCTGGCAGATTGCCAGACACATTAGAGGTGCTAGCTCGCCGCCTTGAAAAAGACTTTAGTCGTCGCGCCGAACGCCTCGCATCAATACTAGAGCCTATCTTGATAGTGTCTTTAGGTTTAGTGATCGGTGTGATTATTTATACCGTATTTGCGGCGTTACAAAGCATGGGGGATCTACCTTTATGATTGAGTTACGCAAGATGGATGGCTTTAGTTTGATCGAGCTGCTTTTAGTACTGTCACTGTTGGTGCTGATCACAAGCCTTGTGCCCAGTAGTTTGTTCCCGCTTAAAAGTCGCGGCGAGCATCAAGCTTTAGTACAGAAGACCATAAACGCTTTTCAAAATTGTTCAATTCGCGCACAGCAACAGCAGCAGACATTGGCGCTAGGGTCCGAAGACTGTTCATTACCGGCGGTGGTGATAGATTCAATCAAGGCAGCTGACCAATCGTTTTTACCGCTGTTTCACCCTGACGGAACTACCAGCCAAAGTATGCAATTGGTGGTCGCGAGCGGTGAGCTCGAAAGTACCATTCGACTTGATCGCCTAACGGCGCGCGCATCGATGGTTGCCGATTCAACCCAAGATAATGAGTCTCCGAGTAGGTAGCTCGCAGATGGATATGCCCGCGTCTGACCGTCAAGCAGGTTTTACCTTAATAGAAGTTCTTGCTGCGCTCAGTATCCTAGCCTTAACAGTAGCCTCTTTATCACAACTTCGAAGTTTGGCACATCAACACATCACCGTTAGTAAACAGCTTCAGCTGGCTAGCTTCTACGCAGATAGTCACTTGAACCGCCTGAGTGTTAGCAAAAATTTGCAAGCTGGATTTCAAGCAGGAGAATATCGCCTTAACGAAAGTAGCCCTCCACTGCCTTGGGAACTCGAGCTACAAGAGCTTGATCCTAACTCCCTTGAACCGCACTCGAAGCAATTCTCTAGTAAGGTCAGACCTTTGAGTGCCCGCTTAACAGTATGGCTTGATAATGGTAAGCGTAAGCTTGATTTTGAAACCTTAGTGCTGGCTTCTCCTATTAAGAGCACGACTAGAGAAATTCAAGGAGATATTCCTAGTGATCAGGGGGCAAAAAATTGAACAGGCCAGATTCAAACAATATGGCCTTTGGCATCGATAAGAAATCGCAGGGGTTCACTCTCATTGAAGTATTGATTTCCATCAGTATTTTTTCTTTGCTAATGTTAATCGCCTACCAAGCGCTGAGTCTAACGGCTCAGTCTAAACAAGCGATTACGAATGAGAGTTCAAGGCAAGCAGAGCTGCGTACAACGCACCGTTTGCTGAGTAATTTATTGAGCTCGGGTGCCAGTTTTAGCGGTGAGCTTCAGTGGTTAGAGATAGATCTGAGCTCGGCGAATACGGCTTGGCTTGCTGGTGGCGAGAGCTTAATTCTAGGTGTGAGCGAATCACAAGACTTGCTTGCCGAACTCGATGGTGAAACCGAGCAAAGCGTTTTGCTGAGTAGGGTCGATAGCCTTAGTTTTCGCTATTTTGATCGCGGAGAGTTTAGTGAGCAATGGCGATCAAAACAGGTTCCAAGCGCGCTTGTAGTAAACTGGGAGCGCAATGGAGAGGTTTTCGAATGGTGGTTTAAACGACCATGATTTGGCTCTGTCTGAAAGCGGCTGAGTCACAGCGATTTAAGCCACATCAATTAAAGCTGAGTGAAAGCCAGAACGGTTTTGCGATTTTCACCGTCTTAATGTTATCGGCGGTTCTAGGCTTGATTAGCTTAGCGATGGTGAGCAATTACCTAACGAATACACGAGCCACGACTTTAGACCTTCAACGGCTTAAAGCAAAACATGCTTTAGAAGCCGGCCTCAATTTTGCAGCTCTAAGCTTGGCGTCACCAAGAAGTGTGGTGTCGGCTGCTGCTATTCCATCTCAAGAACTGATTTATCAAGCGCAAGGTTTTGATGTTGAAATTTTCATCGAGAATGAAGCTGGCTTTATCGCTTGGGCAAGGTTTGATGAGAGTGTTGAACACGAACGATTGTTGGATAATGCTTTACGATCGAGCGATGTCGACCAAGCCGACCTAGATCAAATCAAGGCGCTACTGGGCGAGCGAGATACCCCAATTAATGAAGGAGCTAGTGTGCGAAGCCTAATGCAGAAGTTTTCCGAGCTAGCTTTAGATTCAACTGAAATTATTGGCCTTGTGTCGCTTCACTCTAAGCATCAGGGCGTGAATCCTTATCTTGCTTCGGAGGAAGTATTAGCGCTTATTCCCGATTTGTCAGTGGCTCTACGTAAAGAGCTGATGCGACAGCGTGCGAGTCGCGCTCCTAGCCTAATTCAGAGGCAGGTTAACAGTAAGCATTTTACTGATCGTGTCTCGTCGTATTATCGTGTGCGGCTTGCTACGCAAGTTGGAGATCAGCGTTTTGAGCAAACTCAATTAATTAAGATGATCAATCAACCAGGGCGTTTATTTGATGTTGTTGGTACATTTTAAGCTACACTAACGTGATAAAACCTTATGCTAACTCGTAGTTTAGCTACACCGTTACCCAGAGAATCTAACTTAGTAATGCAAAACAGTACGTCGTTTATTTCTAAAGCATGCGATTGGTGGTTAGCGGGTTTATCTCGACCTTGGTCAAGTCTGGCGGCAAAAAGGGGGAGCAAGAGAACTGTATTGTCCTTTAACTCTGACGGTGAATTTTACGATCAGTCAGGGCGGCTCTTTGACGGTGCAAGCTTGAACGTTCTCGCGGATAGCGCAGAAATCTGTTTGCTTGTACCGAGCGATCTGACCATGTCCCGAGCTCTAAGTGAGCAGCACAAGGGATTATCGTTAGCCGCTATTGCAGAGCAGCTATTGCCATTTTGTGCTGCTGAGTTGATTTATGTTTGGGATGACGATGGTCAAACCGTTCACGTTGCTGTAGCCGATGAGATGCGTGTTGCAACTCAAGCCTTGCTTTCTCATGGAGTGAGCCTAAATAGTTTGGCGTTTCTTGTTCATGATGAATCTGGAGAAGAGCGCTTATGTGTAACGTATGAGGTGAGCGTATTGCAGGGAGAGCAAGCCTCTCGTGAGCACATTGGTCAAGACGAGAGTAAACTCAAATCAAGTCGAATTCGAGCATTTTCAATCGCTCTTATACCGCTAATATTTTGCTTAATAGTAAGTGCTTTGAGTCACTATTGGCTAAGCAAGCAGGAGCAAGAGCTGTCTAATATAGAAACTGCTTACAATGAGCTCATTAGCGAACAGACTTCTAATATAGCACAACCCATTTTGACGATTGAAGGTTTGTCTTCAAGGCTCAGTGTCCGGCAAGCAGAAGGGCTTTCGGCCGACAGGCTTCACGATGACCTTACATCTATGGCGCGTAACATCAGTGAGTCGACCGAGTTGAGCCAGCTTATTGTATCGCCAGCTGAGATTATTATTGATGCCTCGGCGAGCAGCGGTAGTGAATTACAGGCGCAATTGGATGAATCTAAATTGTTTGAGTCGACTGAGTTTGTCAGTTCGATATCGCAAAACAACAACGGCGAGTCAGAGCGCTTTCGATTAAAGCTACAGCGCAAGTCAACCAAAGAGCAGGGGGGGCGCTAGAATGTATGAGCTTAGACAAAGTCTGTTTGCCTACCTGCTTTTGGCAACCTTGCTTGTAGTGCCAGTGATGGCTTTTTTGATTCCGTCTATTGAGCGTTTAACTGATGGGCGTCAAAACCTCGAGCAAGCTGAGCAGAAGCTGATCGATGCTAGAAGCCAAGCTAAAGAAGACAGTATGCGCCTAGATAGTTACCCGAAACAGTTAGCATCGCTCATGCGTGAAGGGCACTTGCTATACGCGGCGAGTTCGAGTGATGCGACTAACCGTTTTCAAAAAGTCTTGAAGCCTATATTGCTTAAACATCAAGCAAGCCTTCGTCAAGTTCGGCCTTCAGTAGAGGTCATCGAACAAGGTTTGTCGAAGAGCAGTTTGGAACTTAGTCTATACATGCCGCTTGAGTCTTTTGGTGGCTTGCTCGAAGAGTTGTCTCAAATGGAGCCTCGCGTTCAAGTCGATTCAGCGAGTGTGCGTAGTCTAAAATCTGTATCTAATTCACAGGATCTCGAGTTGAATCTGACACTGAGTATTTGGTTCCTTAATCGAAGTAGTTACCCCTCTGCTCTAGCGGCTAAGATTGATCGACACTATTTATCTAGTTTGGGCGCTAAAGAGCTGCATGCTGAAGGGGCCAGTGATGTAAGCTTACCAACAAAAGCCAGACTATCCGTGGACTATGTGTCGGCATTGTTTGATCGCTCAGTACGGCTACGCTTGCGCTCTCCAAACGTCGACTATTATTCAGTTGCTGCGATCACAGTCTCGCCCAAAGGCAAGCTTGCGCTGATTAAAATATCAGGACAGCCGGGCACAGTTCGAGTGACAGCCGGCGACTTGCTCGATGTTTGGAAGGTAGACGTAATTGACGAGTCAGGCATAGAGTTGAGTTTTAATCAGCAGCGCGAGCGCTTGGACTGGTCTCGATGATCTAATTTTGTTTAGCTAAGCTAAGTTGTTTGGCCAGTTCGTAATTGATATCGATGCTAGGCTTAAATCGATGCGCGTATTTGGCGTAGGCCGCTAACAAAGGTGTCGGCTTGATACCGTTCGGGGTCGTTAACGCCTCGAAACATTAGCTCAATTCCTTTAATCAGCTTGTCTTTTTCGTTAGCGCTACTTGTCTCAATAATGACTCTAACTACTGAGTTGATTGCCATCGCCGATTGCTCGGCCGACGCATAGCCTTGATGGCTGGCGCTTAGCCCATTGTTGATTAAGGCGGTTAAAATTGACGTGCCTTGAGCTGGAGAAAGCGGCTTAGCCTGAATGCCTTGGCGCACTAGCTTGATATTGGCTAGCAAAGCGTTTGCCAGTTGCTCCGTCTTTTTCGATGATGTGCCACTATTGAGAAAAGCTTGTGTGTTGCTCAACAGTTGATTTGCCAGCTTCGGTGATACGGTTTTGGCGAGTTGGTAGCTCATCAATAAGTGAGCATCGTTATATCGAAGTGACCCCGCTGACAAATTGGTTAACGGGTTTGGCGCCCAATCGACTTTACTCATTGGTTGATGGCAACCTAGGCAATCCATGTGAACAAGTTCTGGAAATAGGCCCGATTTAGGGAAGCTCTTTACGTTGTTAAGGAGTTGCTCGGCCGCAACCAATTGGCCAATCGCCCATATTTGCAGCTCGCTGTGGTTGCCTTTTCGGTCTTTATAATCTTGGTCGACCGTGTAGTGCGCTGGCTGAATGCTGCTAAATGTGTTCAGCTCAAAACTTAAACGAGGATGCCCTGCGCCCATGATTGTATGTGTGATTTTACGGTCCGAATCGTTGCCTATGTGGCATGATACACAAAGCTTTCCTCGAACAGCCGGGTCTTCTGTTGCTACTAGCCCTGCGTTTAAATTTTCTTGATGGCTGCCACTGGTATGCGACTCAATATAGTTTCCGGCGCCACCATGACAGGTTTCACAGCCCACACCATCAGCAATATCGAAATCTTCAGAGCGTAGCTCGCTCGGAGCGTTGTCGGTATGGCAGCTAAGGCATACATCGGCGGTGTGCGCAGATTCTAAGCCAAGTTTGCGAGCAATCAATTTCGACTCTTTGCTCAATAAGGTGGCATAGGCGCGCGCGTGAGGGTCTTGCTCGTTCCAGGTGCGAAATTCATTTCTCAAGACGTAAGAGTCTTCGTAGGGCAATGTGCTGCCATGGCAGGTGCTTGATGCACAGCTGGCAACCCCTAAGTGTTTATTGCCTCCGTGTTTCCACTTGCTTGACTCCTGACTTGGCTCCTGGGCGCTTGCAGGACTGAATGCACAGGAAAGGAGCGCTAGAAAACAAGCCGCTTTCAAAATTCGAAGCAGCTGTTTTTCATTTGATAATTGTACAAATAAATCTTTGTTCACGTGCATTGCCTACAAACCTATGATCGATTGATATTGTCTCAAATGCAAAATATTTGCGATATAGTCCGAACTACGTATAGCCATACCTTCAAATTAATATAACATTGAGTTAACATTAATTAACAACTATAAATAAAAACACTAGGGGAGTAGATGGACGCTTTTGATATTGCCGTTATCGGCTCGGGGCCCGGAGGGATGAGTGCTGCGTCTCATGCGGCGGAGCTCGGCCTGTCCCATGTGTTACTTGAAGGCTCGCCAAAGCATTCTAATACCATTCAGAAGTACCAGAAAGGCAAGCATGTCATGGACACGCCAGGCATGCTCCCATTGCGTAGTCCATTGGAGTTTGCCGCCGGTACGCGAGAATACATTCTCGATAAGTGGGAAGAGGGCATGTCTGCCACCAATACCAATATTCGATACAACTCGGAAGTTGTTGGTATTGAGGGATCAAAAGGTGACTTCACTATAAGCTTAGCCACTGGTGACAAAGTTGCCGCTAAGTTCATTATTTTGGGTATTGGTGTTCAAGGTAATCCGCGTAAATTACCCTGCCCTGGCGCTGAGTTCGAACACGTTCAATATCAACTTGATGACCCAGATGAGTATAAAGGCGAGCGTATAGCGATTGTCGGTGCTGGTGATGCTGCGATTGAGAACGCAGTTGGCCTAGCTGGCCAAAACAAAGTTTGTATTATTAACCGTCGCGACGAATTCGCGCGTGCCAAGCAGGGCAACTTGGACTTGATTATGTCGTCTATTGAGGACGGTAAGATCGAGTGCTTTTATGAATCAAACCCCGCTCGAATAGAAGAAAATCCGAGTGATGAAAGCCGCTATCTTTTTGTGCTGAGCACGCCAACGGGCGAAGTGCCGGTGCCTGTCGATAGAATAATTGCGCGACTCGGAGCGATACCTCCACGCAAATTGGTTGAGTCGTTTGGCATCGAGTTTCCGAATGAAACACCGTCGGCATTGCCAGAACTATCAAGCAAGTACGAATCTAATGTAGAAGGGATGTATGTGATCGGTGCCTTAGGTGGCTACCCTTTGATCAAACAAGCGATGAACCAAGGTTACGAGGTTGTTGAATACATACAAGGCAACGACATTGAGCCAGCTGATCATCCTTTATTTGTCGAGGCGTTTGATGGTCTGCCTTACGACATGACGGTTGACGAAATTTTAGAGTACTTACAAAACGCGTCGCCCATTTATAACGGTATTAACCCGTTAAACTTTCGCGAGTTCATTTTAGACAGTAAGGTGTCGGTTAGAGCGCCAGGTGACGAGCTCTGTGTAAAGGGAGAATTCACGGATTCGTTTTTTGTGGTAATCGACGGCAACGCTTATGTGAAACTGCCAGGTGTTGGCGAGTTTCATTTTAATAAAGGCGGTTTCTTTGGTGAGCAAAGCCTTATCTCAGGGCGCCGCCGAACGGCAACTGTTTATGCTGGAGAAGGCTGTGTCGTTGTTGAAACGCCGCGCAGGAGCATGGTAAAGCTTATTAACTCGGTGGACTCAGTAAAGCGAGTGCTTGATGAAGCGTTTATATTGCGGGCTTTGCATTCCAAATTCACACCGAACACCGCGCACGCGGAATTGGCTGAAGTTGTTGCTAGTACTGAGCTGCGAACCTATGACGCCAACCAAAATATTTATACAGAAGGTGACGTAAACGACCAAGTGCATCTGATTCGAATCGGCTCTGTCACATCGGTGAAGAAGTCTGGCGATAA
>CAKZRZ010000142.1 GCA_937918955.1 uncultured Arenicella sp. | reverse complement strand
TCTTTTTGCGCGGCAATAACATCGTCGGCCACATTACGTGGGCAAGGCATGTAGTGCGAGAACTCCATAGAGAACTGACCACGGCCAGATGTCATTGTACGCAGGTCACCAATGTAACCAAACATTTCAGATAGCGGTACGTCAGCTTTGATACGAACACCCGTTGGCGTTAGATCTTGGCTCTTCATCATGCCACGACGGCGATTCAAGTCACCAATTACGTCACCAACGTTGTCCTCTGGAGAGAATACGTCTACGCCCATGATTGGCTCGATGATTTGTGCGCCAGCTTTTGGCAACGATTGACGATAAGCACCTTTCGCTGCAATCTCAAACGCTACCGCTGATGAATCCACTGCGTGGAAACCACCGTCCATCAAAGTTACTTTTACGTCTTCGGTTGGGAAGCCAGCCAATACGCCTTTTTCCATTGAACCTGCAAAACCTTTCTCAATCGCAGGCCAGAATTCACGAGGTACGTTACCACCAGTAACTTTAGACTCAAACGAGAAACCTTCGCCTGGCTCATTTGGCTCGATGATGTAATCGATTTTACCGAATTGACCAGAACCACCTGATTGCTTCTTGTGCGTGTAGCTGTCTTCAATGCGCTGCGTAATTGACTCACGATACGCCACTTGAGGAGCGCCTACTTCACACTCAACACCGTGTGTACGCTTCAAGATATCAACTTTAATATCCAGATGAAGCTCGCCCATACCTTTCAAAATTGTCTCACCTGACTCTTGATCAGTTTCAACAACAAATGATGGATCTTCAGCAACCATTTTGCCTAGTGCGATGCCCATTTTTTCGGTAGCAGCTTTGTCTTTCGGAAAAACAGCCATTGAAATAACTGGATCAGGGAATACCATTGGCTCAAGAGTCACTACGTCTTTTTGATCACACAAAGTGTGGCCAGTTTGAACGTTCTTCATACCAACAATCGCGATAATGTCACCCGCTTGCGCGCGATCTAGTTCAATACGATCGTCCGCATGCATTTCTACCATACGGCCAACACGTTCAGTTTTACCTGTGAACGAGTTCAAAATGGTGTCGCCTTTGTTCAGTACGCCAGAGTAAATACGTACGAACGTCAATGCGCCAAAACGGTCATCCATAATTTTGAACGCCAAGGCTTTGAAAGTTTCGTCTTCAGAAACGGTCGCAAAACGTCCAGTCTCTTCACCTTCCTCGTTAACGATAGGTTGAGCTGGAACTTCAGTTGGGCTCGGCAAGTAATCTACAACCGCATTAAGAACAAGTTGAACGCCTTTATTTTTGAACGCTGAACCGCAATACGTTGGGAAGAACATCAACTCATTAGTGCCTTTACGGATACATGCTTTGATTTGCTCCATAGAAGGCTCTTCGCCCTCTAGGTAAGCTTCCATGATGTCATCATCAGCTTCAACCGCTGTTTCGATCAACTTTTCACGATACTCTTCAACTTTATCAACCATGTCAGCAGGTACTTCGCCAACTTCATACTTAGTCGGGTCGCCAGAGTTATCCCAAACGTATGACTTACGCTCGAGAAGGTCAACTACACCAACGAAATCATCTTCGATACCAATCGGTAGAACCATTACTAGTGGATTAGCCGCTAATACGTTTTCTACTTGGTCTACAACGCGGTAGAAATCAGCCCCCATGCGGTCAAGTTTGTTTACGAAAATTACGCGAGCAACTTTTGACTCGTTAGCATAACGCCAGTTTGTTTCTGATTGAGGCTCAACACCACCTGAACCACAGAACACGCCAACACCGCCATCTAGAACTTTCAAAGAACGGTAAACTTCCACAGTGAAGTCAACGTGTCCTGGGGTATCGATGATGTTCATGCGGTGGCCAGCCCATTCGCAGCTAGTTGCTGCTGATTGAATGGTAATGCCGCGCTCTTGTTCTTGCTCCATGAAGTCAGTTGTGGCTTCACCATCGTGTACTTCACCGATTTTATGAATCTTGCCAGTTAGGCTCAAGATACGCTCGGTAGTCGTTGTTTTCCCCGCATCTACGTGCGCGAAGATACCAATATTTCTATATTTCGATAGGTCAGCCATGTTGATCTCTCAAGGTGGAAAGCCACATGCTTTCCGGTTATCTATTTAATTCAGTTTTGCCGCCAGTATGCGTATCGCTAAAAAGCTACGATTAGGGCGTCGTTAAGTTTTGATGCATCAAAAAAACGACGATGCCTAGTATGTCCACCGAAAGTAACGTCTTAAATTACCAAAAAAAGGCGGCCTAGCATCGTTTGGGGCGCGATGATACAACAACTAAGCGGTCACGTCTAAGCTAAAAATTTAAAATTCTTACCTTTGTCTAGCCACCAAAACTCGACGGCTCGACTTCCATTGATTAAGGAATAATTATAAGCAACGAAATCACTTGATAAATTGACAATTGTTTGATAAAAATATTAACTAACTCAATGGGTTGAGTAGATTTACCGGGCCAAAAAAGCTTCTAAACAAGGTTTTCTAACAATTCGGCTGTTGCAACTAAGGTATTGCACAACCAAGCAGTGAGACAAGACTCAGTCAAACTACTAAAGCAGTTTATAAAAAAGCCCCCGTTTGGATACACGTTGATAAACACTGAGCCTAGTTCTCTATGCCGTGCCACAATTCTTAAGAATTGCGCCCAAGCAAAGGGTAAAAAGCACAGGGGCTATAGAGGTTCAACGTTTACTAATTATTAAAACGCAAACGCAAGCTATTTCTTAGCAGCTTAACGCTAGGTCTCGGCACTTGCAAAACTAAGGACCCTACCCATGAACCCAGAGCAACTCAATATCGACCGCGCCATGGTCAGCCTTTTCTTCGAAATCAAACGTAACATGCCATATGAGCAGAGAGAAGAAATGAAAATTTCCTCTCCTACTATTGGAACTTCTCTCGTAAAACTGTATCGAAGCTCTAGCAATCAAGCGCTAAAGCGCTTGATTCGCGACTTCATGCAACATGCTGGCGACGACTGGCTAGCGAAAATAGCCAAGCCCAAAAAAGCAAAACGACTGTTTAGTAAAAGCGCACTTTTTGCGAGAGTGAACAACTAAATTCAGCCTAAAACGTGCTCAGTAACTCTACTTGTATGCCCAGTGCAACTTGCGCTATATTTAGACATAAGCTGCACTTATGTCTACAAAATAACTGAAATTTACACTTTATGAGTGCTTTAGAGGTGCATTGCACCAATTTTGAGCAACAAATTGTTTGGCACTAAATTCCTCACCTTGAATATCGAATATCCGCGGGTATTTAGTCTCAATCTCCGATTTTGTTGTTTGGACTCTTAAAAAATAGAAAACGAACTCGATGCAATGCCGCTTGCGGTCAAAAATGAGTTCATACGGAATATCAGTTACAAGAGCAGCTTAAACATGGCACACCCCTTGCGTAATATTAATGGGAAGATACTGAATTAACCAAGGTACGCGAGACGCCCCCACTTGCGCACCACAAACCTGCGAGACTCAGCAGAAATGAATATCGATCGATACATGGTAAATCTTTTTTTCGAGATAAAACGTAATGTTCCATATCAGCAGCAAGCGAGCTTAAAAATATCAGACCCAGATATCGGCTCGGTTATGACGTCTCTTTATC
The DNA here is from genome assembly GCA_937918955.1 of uncultured Arenicella sp. Lineage (GTDB taxonomy): Bacteria > Pseudomonadota > Gammaproteobacteria > Arenicellales > Arenicellaceae > Arenicella. Next base: position 24,684 of record CAKZRZ010000142.1, on the reverse strand, counting down.
GAGAAACAAAAGACGAAAACATAAAATTGCTTACGCGCATATTTCTGGAACGAGCCGGAGAAAAATGGGCTAGCGATGCAGATAAGCCAAGGGCGTTAAGCAAAATCATCAAGCGTTTAGCTAAAGATCGCTCTGCTGAAGAAAGCACTGGAACCAACCCAGCCCTCAAAAAAGATAAGCCAAAGCGAATTTACCGCGGTCAAGTAATAGAAGACTGACAACGAGTATTGCAAAAAACGTTATCTAGGATAAATCAGTATTCGTCGGCACGTATAAGAAACTAACTAGCGAACTATTGCCGATAAATCATTCGATACCTAGAAATTCATGCGGTAATTGTATTTTTAATGTAGACCACGAACTTGCTCGTGCTGAGCGCTATCAGGCTGAGCGAATACGGCTGAAACTAGAGCGTTTGCCTGCATGAAATAAAGTTTGCAAGAGTGTGATAACGGCGCTCTATTGTTCATTTTAGCTCTCTAGAGAAATCCACTTACAGCGTGCATTTAAGAACGCTACCTAAACACTTTAAAATAGATTTATCTTAGCTCGCTTAAACGTGAACGTAAGCAATTAAGCAAAACAATAAAGTCGTAGCGCAAAATTTATGCTGCCCAGTTAAAACATGCTTGCGCACTGGGAAAATATAAACCAGTCAATGCTAACAGTGGCTAAAAGCGACGAATACACACCTAAGTTCGCCAAACTTTGTGACCCTATCAAGAACTTTATGCTTTTTGCTCTGTTACTTGCGAATAATTATAGAAATTTCTTATAAATATCTGGAAGTTATCTCAATTAAGTATTTCCAAGATAGCATCAAACGCTTTATACTATCGCCACATGAAAGTGCGATTGATATTTATGCACACCTGATTGTTCTAGTTTCACTGTTTGTTATAGATTTGTGTTTCGTTAGTAATTCGGTATTGTCATTTACAGCTTAAGTTGAGCTTGTATCTACCCGCTTCATTTCACGTAAATCTTCTCGCGAGTTGGTAGTGTTTGCGCGTTAGAATTTATTTTCGAACTCTTATGAGCTCAAAGTGATTCAACGTTTGCGGCAACTCCAAGCGTTAGAAGAAACCGATTATTAACACTCTTTACATTTTTAGGATTTACTATTATGGCAACATCTACCGGAACGGTTAAATGGTTCAACGAAACTAAAGGCTTCGGCTTTATCGAGCAAGAAGGCGGCCCAGATGTATTCGCACACTACAGTGCGATCTCTGGTAACGGCTTCAAAACTTTGGCTGAAGGCCAAAAGGTCGAGTTCGAAGTTAAGCAAGGTGATAAAGGCCCACAAGCTGAAAACATCGTATTGCTATAGTGTTACTAACAAGTACGCACTATCACTGGTTGTAGCTTAACAGCGCCGCCAGTTCAGGAAGCCTTGCTGGGAAACTAGCAAGGCTTTTTTAATGCCTGTCTTTTAGTAGTTAGCTTTTATTGCCAAACCTCCTTAGATCCCAATTCTTATTGCTATTGTCGATCAAGGCTTCGATAGCCAATGGCTTCGGCAATATGAGCTTGTTGAATTGAGTGACTACCTGCCATGTCAGCGATCGTACGAGCTAAGCGTATAATTCGATGATATGCTCGTGCTGACAAATGTAGTCGCTCACATGCAATTTCGAGAAATTGATGAATCCCCTCTTCCAAACCACAATGCTTTTCGATCATTGCACCTGCTAACTTGCTATTAAGCTCGGCTTGTCTTGTGTACTGGACATCTCGCACCTCGCAAACTCGTTGTCGTACAAACTCTGTTGCTTCGATCGCAGACGAATCTCTGCGCAGCTCTGACACCGAAATTCTCGGTAGATGCACATGCAGATCTATTCGATCAAGCATTGGACCAGAGAGTTTTGCACGGTATTGCTCAACTTTATTTGCGCCACAACAACAACGATCTGTACCATCCCCTAAATAGCCACATGGACATGGGTTACAGGCCGTTACTAACTGAAAACTTGCTGGATACCGAACCGATTGATTTGCACGAGCGATGTGTATTTCACCTGTCTCTAATGGCTCGCGCAGTTGCTCCAAGGCAGCTCTAGAAAACTCAGTGAGCTCATCTAAAAATAGTATTCCATTGTGCGCTAGCGATATTTCTCCAGGCTTGGGATGTGAACCACCGCCAACCAAAGCCACCGACGAGGCCGAATGATGCGGACTCCGAAAAGGTCGCTTCAACCAACTAATCTGATCAAACTCTCCTTGAGTGACAGATTGTACAGCCGCCGTTTCGAGCGCCTCATCCAAATTTAAATCCGGCAAAATACCAGGCAAGCGAGATGCCAGCATGCTCTTGCCAGTTCCTGGCGGGCCGATAAAAAGCAGGCTATGTCCACCAGAAGCGGCAATTTCAAGGGCACGCTTCGCCCTAGCCTGCCCTTTAACATCACTCAGATCAGGGTAATAAATAGTGTGCTTCGCAATTCGCGCGTTATGCGGACATTGCCCCATGTCGCCTTTTGCAACTAAATGCTGGCACACGCCTAGCAAATGATCTGCGTGCCAAGCGCAAGTATTTTCTGCTAAGCCCGCTTCGTTGGCATTATCGCTAGGAACAATTAGTTGATGACTGTCATTGCCGCAGGCAAGAGAGGTAGGAAGCACTCCAGATACCTTTCGTAAATGTCCATCCAAAGCAAGCTCTCCGATCATCTCATAAGCGGATACTTTCGCACCAGGCAACTGACCAGACGCGATTAAAATACCAATAGCGATGGGCAAGTCAAATCGCCCGCCTGTTTTGGGCAAGTCTGCGGGGGCAAGATTGACGGTGATTCGCTTAGCCGGAAACTCAAACCCTGAGTTAATAATCGCGCCGCGCACTCTGTCTTTGCTCTCTTTAACAGCGGTTTCGGGAAGACCAACGGTTGAAAAAGACGGCAAGCCATTAGCTAAGTGCACTTCTACCATAACTGGAACCGCGCTTACGCCGACCACGGCACGGGTTCGAATCATCGCTAAAGATTTAATCGACTCGGGCTTTTCAAAGCCAGTTAATTCTGCATTCATTGACGATACTCCTTATCATCTAATTAAGACAGTGCCTCATAATCTATAAAGAACACTGACATCTCTATCTGTGGTCGCATCCAGCAACCATGAGCAACCATGAGCAACTATATCACTTCATTGCCGCTTCTTCAGCTTGAATCTCTTGCGCTACTTCTCGAATTACATTTCGAAACCACTTATGCGCAATATTATGATGCAGCAGCGGGCTCCAAACCATGTGCAACTCAATGCGTGGAATCTCAAATGGTACTGGCAAGATCGCTAGATTATCAAAATGGTTCACCAAATGCGTAGAACGAGTGGCCACTGTTGCGATCAAGTCTTGCTGCTGTGTTAGCTGTATAGCCGAAATATAGTGACGCGTATAAACTGCTATTTTTCGGCGCTTATCGAGGGTATCTAAGGCGATGTCGACCCAGCCAAGTTTTTGAATATCATCCGGGTTCACTCCAGTAGCCACGCCCATGCCAGTTTTATTAACCCATACGTGGCTAGCCTTTAAGTATTTCTCAAAATCGAAATTTTCGCGCAAAGGGTTGTCTTGACGCATTACGCACGAGAAATCATCTTGCCATAAAACTGACAAATGCAGCGATTGCGGCAATTGATCGAAACGGTTAATTACCAAATCTACATTTCCAAGCTCAATATCCTGAAATGTAACGTCACTCGGCGTGAGAATGTCGAGAGCTGTATCTGGCGCTTCTTCGGCCATGCGCATTCTTACTCTCGGTAGCAACGTGGTTTCTGCGTAGTCACTAGCCATAACGCGAAAAAGCCGCTTGCTATTTGTTGGCTCGAACTCGATTGTAGGTTGAACAAAAAGTTCAATTTGAGACAGCACATTTTGTACTAAGGGCTGAAGCTCTTTAGCCTTATCGGTTGGCATCATGCCATTACTTGTACGCACCAAAAGTGGGTCGTTAAACACTTTACGCAATCGACGCAGTCCATTACTCATAGCCGGTTGGCTCAAACCTAGATGTTCGGCCGCCTTGGTAACGTTACCTTCACGTAGCAAGACACTAAAGTAGACCAGCAGATTTAGATCGATATTCGAAAGATTCATAGTGTATTCATATTATGAATGTGATTTTCTGAATCATAACTGAAATAGATCGATCGTAGTGAAAATTCTCGTATGAAATGAGCTTGGCATAAAAAAAGGGCTGTCAAACGACAGCCCTTTCTAGAAGAAACTAAGTAAGGTGTTTTACGAAGACTTAGAAAACTCTGGGTACGCTTCCATGCCACACTCTGACATATCTACGCCTTCGAATTCTTCTTCAGGTGATACACGGATGCCCATCACCATTTTAAGTACAAACCAAACAATACCACTGGTTACGAATACCCAAACGAAGATTGTTAATGCACCGATCAATTGGCCTACGAACGAAGTAGCAACTCCATCACCATTTGTCTCAAGAGTTAGCGGCACTAACAATAGTCCAAGTAGACCTACAACACCGTGAACTGAGATAGCACCAACTGGATCATCAATCTTCAACTTGTCTAAAGTCAAAATTGAAAATACTACCAATACACCGCCAGCTGCGCCGAACAATGTTGCGAGTAACGGAGTCGGAGCTGATGGCTCTGCAGTAATTGCAACTAGGCCCGCTAGCGCGCCGTTAAGCGCCATAGTCAAATCAGCCTTACCAAACAAGATGCGCGCTACGATCAATGCGGCGATCAAGCCACCTGCTGCTGCCGCATTCGTATTCATGAAAACAACCGCAACAGCGTTTGCATTCTCGACAGATGATGTTGCTAAAACAGACCCACCGTTGAAGCCGAACCAACCCATCCAAAGAATGAATGTACCGAGTGTTGCTAAAGGAAGGTTTGCACCTGGAATCGCTTTTGGCTTGCCGTCAGCCGAATATTTACCTTCACGAGCGCCTAATAGAAGTACGCCAGAAAGAGCGGCGGCTGCGCCAGCCATGTGCACGATGCCTGAACCAGCAAAGTCAGACCAACCGAAATCAGAAAGCTTATACTTGCCAAAAACAGCATCGCCGCCCCATGTCCAATTGCCTTCCATCGGGTAGATAAAACCAGTCATAACAACTGCGAAAGCCAAGAAAGCCCAGAGCTTCATACGCTCTGCAACAGCACCAGAAACAATTGACATCGCTGTAGCAACAAAAACTACTTGGAAGAAAAAGTCAGCTGATGGAGCATAAGTAGCAGGCTCTTCTGCGCCGGCAACGCCGTCACCAGTAATGCCGCTTAACAAAGCATTACCCAATTCTGGGTACATAATTGAATAGCCGCAAAGCATGAACATTGTGCAAGAGATTGCGTAAAGCGCTACGTTCTTTGTAAGGATCTCTGTGGTGTTCTTTGAGCGAACTAAACCGGCTTCTAACATCGCAAAACCAGCCGCCATCCACATCACTAGCGCGCCGCAAATTAAAAAGTAAAAGGTATCTATCGCATACCCATGTTCGAAAATAGTATTTTCCATGATGAAAGTCTCTCTATTAAATAGATGTTGGAATGTAGTTTTTTTGGGGGGGGGTAAGCTAGCTAGATAGCTTCTTCGCCGGTTTCACCGGTACGAATTCGAATGACTTGAGCGAGTTCAAGTACGAAAATTTTGCCGTCGCCAACCTTGCCATTATTGGCTGATTCAGTGATAACTTCGATAGTTTGGTCCAGCATGTCATTTGCAACTGCAACTTCGATCTTGATTTTAGGCATGAAGTCTACGTTGTACTCTGCACCGCGATATAACTCAGTATGGCCTTTCTGACGACCAAAGCCCTTAACTTCAGTTACGGTCATCCCCTGAATACCGATTCCAGCCAACGCATCTCGTACGTCGTCGATTTTGAATGGTTTAATAATGGCTGTGATTAATTTCATAGCGCGTCACCCTGTTTCTGATTAATTTAGTGTTTTTGTTGATTATCTAACGCAATGCCTTTTAGAGCAGCTACAACGATAAGAAGAAGTTGCTTATACTAGGCCCCAACACCCCTGAGGTGCTGACAGTTCGAAATAAGCAAACTGCGTGCCAACTTTTAAAATAGAGAATATGCAAGAGATTGAGGGGGCTTCACTCTTAAATCCGGATTCGGCTGCACCATAAAAGCGCCCCACAAAGAAACAATTAACTAAATTTTGCACTAATTTGGTGCTATAAACGGTGAAAGCCATTAGAATCCTTGCTCGCCAACGGTGCAATGGCGGGACTTATGGTTTACGGAAAAGTTGGCACAGCGCTTGCTTGGTGAACTGCATCAGACTTATTATATCCGATGACATTAAAAATTAACAAAAAGGTTTCTCGATAACAACGAGAGGGTAACTATGAAAAACTCACTAAAAATTTCTTCTGTATCTCTTCTAGTCGCAGCAATGGTTGCGCCTGCTGCTCACGCTGAAATTACAGCTAACGTAACTCTTACAACTGATTACGTTTGGCGTGGTGTTTCGCAAAACACAGATGAAAGCCCTGCTCTTCAAGGCGGCTTCGATTACGCAGACGAATCAGGCTTTTACATCGGCGCTTGGGGCTCAAACGTCAACTTTGGCGGAACTGAAAGCTTAGAGCTTGATATCTACGGCGGCTGGGGCACTGAGCTAAGCAACGGCGTTGGTCTAGACTTTGGTGTTATCCGTTACTCATACCATGGCGGCGCAGATTCTAGCGATCTAGACTTTACTGAATTTTATGCAGGCGCGAGCTACGCTGGCTTTGGTTTTACTTACTCTGTAGGCGATGAGCTGGGCGACCAATACGAAATATCTTATGGCTATGATTTTGAAACAGTTTCATTAGCAGTGGCATATGGTAACTACGACGTAAGTGGTGACAGCGATGACTACGATTACTACTCAGCTGGCATATCTGGAAGCTTCGGCGGCAAATCAGACATTGGCTGGGATGTAAGCTACTGGGGCACAAGCAGCGATGCAGAGGAGCTATTCGGTAACGATATCGCAGACGATCGAATCGTATTGTCTATCTCTAAAGAATTCTAATCTCAGAATTTCTAGAGAAAGCAAAAAGGCCACTCTTTTGAGTGGCCTTTTTTTGTTCTTCTATCAGCTTTTGATCATATTTCATTCAAACGTTGAAGTACCGTGCCTTTTAGACCTCGAGACTGGTTGCGCTAAAAGGCTAAAGCATTATGACAAACGCGCCATATACTCGTCGTTTACTCACTACATATGAATGCAAGTATGAATATAAAGAGCTATGAGTAACAGCGTATTAATCGCTAGATAAAATTCACCGAACGGACTTCAAGTGAATACTCCGAACGACTAACCTGACTTCTTAAATCTAACCTCTTCTTAAGCCGAAGAAGGTTACTCTGAGAGAATTGCTACAACTTCGTCGATTTCAGAGATTAGATCGGCTACTACGGTTCTTTTCACCTGAGTTGTTGGGGCCGCTTGCGCGCCGGCTTCCATCTCAATTTGATTTTTTGCGCCACTGATCGTGAAGCCTTCTATATAAAGTAAGCTTCGGATACGGCGAATTAATTGAACTTCGTGTCGCTGATAATAACGGCGATTCCCTCGACGCTTTACAGGGTTGAGTTGAGAGAACTCCTGCTCCCAATAACGTAAAACATGCGGCTTAACCATGCACAAATCGCTCACTTCGCCGATAGTGAAATACCGTTTGCTTGGTATTGGCGGTAAGGTTGCGTTATCTCCTTGGTCGAGCATGTCTTGTCAATCCCATTTGATAGTAGTTATTTTTATGGCAAGAGTTTACCAGTTCCACATTGGTTGCGTATACCAAAAACTGATGTATTCGCCCCAATTCAGCCTTAATTTTCGTTTATTTTCTTCTATTTATCACAACTAACTAAATAAGCGCTTAAGAGCGTCAGAATTATCTTCTATCGCCTCTTTCAATTTCTGGCTTGCTTTGAAGGTAACCACACGGCGCGCAGATATTGGAATTTCCTCACCAGTTTTAGGGTTTCGGCCCGGTCTAGCCGGCTTATCTCGGAGGCCAAAGTTTCCGAAGCCAGATAACTTCACCGAACTTCCATCTTCTAGTGAACCCTTAATCGTTTCAAAGAACTGCTCGACGAATTCTTTAGACTCACGTTTATTAAGCCCTAATTCTTCGTGAAGCGATACCGCTAGCTCTGCTTTTGTAATTGCCATTTTACCCTCTTAACTCTCATATGAGATCCATAAATAAATGCGTTCAACAATCAAATAAGATCGCCAACCGCCGTAACACTAACTCCGTAATGTTGCGCTCCACTTAGTTTCCAACAAGGAGAGCGCATCCCCCATCAAACTTGTTGCGTCTTCATCGGTCATGGTTCTGTCACTATGCTGCAAAACCAGACTCAAGGAGATGCTTTTTAAACCGTCTGCGACACCCTGCCCACGGTACACATCGAACAACTCAACCTTAATTAAGGCATCGCCTAATTCATCGCGAAGAGAATCAAGCACATTAGCAACAGCAAGCTCTTCGGAAATCAATACTGACAAATCACGCTTAATGCTAGGAAAGCGCGACACGGCTTCAAAAGCTGGTAATTGAGCATCTAAAGCAACATCCAAATTGATTTCAAAGGCATAGACGTTATCTACGCCATACTGTTTTTCAATGCTCGGATGCAAGCGCCCCAAATAACCTATGGTCACCAAGTTGCCGTTAGATTCCTGTCGAACTAATGACGAACATTGACCTGGATGCAGAGCAATGTGTTCGAACTCATTAAATATAATGGGGTTTTTATGGCCGGTCAAGGCAAGCACGGCTTCCAAATCAGCCTTAATGTCAAAGAAATCAAGCTTTTGTGGCTTAGCGATGCCCCACTGAGTTGTCTGTGCCGAGCCCGTAACTACGCCAGCTAGTTTTTGTTGCTCTATAAAAGCGTCTCCGTCTTTATGATAACTGGCGCCTATTTCGAAAAAACGAATACGGTCATGTTGACGATTAGCGTTGAATTGCAGGGCTCCCATTAAGCCTGGCAACAAACTGGTTCTCATCACTGCCATGTTGTCGGCCAAGGGATTAGCTAACTCAACTGGGGCCTCGTCACTAAAGCGTTGATGAACGCTGGGGTCAATAAAGCTGTAAGTGATCGCCTCACGATAATCGCGTGCAACAAACGCTTGGCGAACCTGACGCGCACTAATGCGGTCCTCAGATGCGGCAATCGATCGAGGCGCTATACGTGGTAACGCAGTTGGGATGTTATCGTACCCTTTCACTCGCGCCACCTCTTCAACCAAATCAGCTTCACGCTCGATGTCAAAACGATAGCTAGGCGGAATGAATTGCCAAACACCATTGTCGCCAACGACTGAATCGGCAATTCGATTCAAAATATCGCCTACTTCGCTTTCGTCAAGAGGCATACCTAATAGGCTTACCAGGCGGCTAAGTCTAATCTCAACCGCAGGCTTTGAATTCAAACCATTTTGATTGGTCTGCTCTACAACTGGGCCTGCACTGCCGCCACAAATTTCGAGCACGAGCTCTGTCGCTCGTTCAATCGCTTGCGGTGGCAATTGCGGATCTACACCACGTTCAAAGCGAAATGAGCTGTCGGTATGCAAGCCGTATCGACGAGCTTTGCCAGAAGCCGACTTACGAGTGAAGTGCGCTGCCTCCAACACAATATCAGTAGTCGAGTCATCAATAGAGCTATCTAAGCCACCCATTACACCAGCAATAGCGACCGGCGCTTTCGAATCGGCAATTACTAATGTCTCTCCGTCAAGCGTTGCTTCGGTTTCATCTAGCAGAGTGATTTTTTCGCCGACCTTAGATTGGCGAATCACAATTTTTTCGTTCAGTTTCGCCAAATCAAACGCATGCATCGGCTGACCGAGCTCGATCATAACGTAGTTAGTTATATCAACAACGGGACTGATCGGCCGCACTCCGCTTCGGCGTAGACGCTCTTGCATCCAAAGCGGCGTGGTCGCATTTTGGTTAATGTCTTTGATTACTCGGCCTAAATACCGAGGGCAGTTAGTTGAATCGTCGAGTTTCACCTCAATGGTATCGTCAGTTGTCGATTCAATAGGCTGTATATCAAGCGGATGGTAACTGCCGTCAGCTAAAACTTTCATTTCTCGCGCAATGCCTTGCACACTCAAGCAATCACCGCGATTAGGTGTTAGATCGATATCAATTAAATGATCGTCTAAGGCGAGATACTCATCAACGCGTTGACCAATTTCAGCATCGGCATCAAGCTCAATCAAACCGGCTGAGCTTTCTTCTAAGCCAAGCTCTGAAGCCGAGCAAAGCATGCCCATAGACTCAATGCCACGGACTTTGGCCTTCTTGATTTTTAAACCGTTTGGCAACTTCGCACCAACCGTTGCCACGGCAACCATTAGATCTTGACGCACATTGGCCGCTCCACAAACGATGTTCAGCACTTCGGTACCAATATCCACCGTTGTGCAATTTAATCGATCTGCGTCTGGGTGTTTTTCAACCGTTAAAACCTTACCAATAACAAGCTTGTCAATTGGGCCTGCGACCACCTCAACCCCATCAACCTCTAGACCGGCGTTGGTTAGATGATCGGCAATTTCTTGGGCGCTTAAGTCTACGCGAACCCAATCGCGCAACCATTGTTCGCTAATTATCATTTGAACTGCTCCAAGAAAGTTAAATCATTATCAAAGAAGAGGCGCAAATCGGTGACGCCATAACGAAGCATGGTTAGCCGCTCTACCCCAAGACCAAAAGCGAAGCCTGTGTACTTTTCAGAATCAATGCCCACATGTTTGAAAACTTCTGGGTGCACCATGCCGCTGCCTAATACCTCAATCCAACCCGTGTGCTTACAGATTCTGCACCCCTGTGGCTCGCCATGATCGTCGCCACAAAACACACAACTAATATCTACTTCAGCCGATGGTTCGGTAAACGGAAAATACGAGGGGCGCAAACGAATCTTCAAATCGGTTTCAAAGAACTGCTGCAAAAAGTGGGTTAGCACGCCTTTAAGATCGGCAAACGAAATACCCTCGTCAACCATCAAACCTTCAACTTGGTGGAACATTGGCGTGTGGGTAACGTCAGAATCACATCGATATACACGACCAGGCGCGATAATGTTAATTGGCGGTTTTTCACTCAACATGTAACGCGCTTGTACAGGCGACGTATGAGTCCGTAATAAATGTGAGCCTTCGCTGCCATCTTCAATAGCAACGTCACCACTCTCGGTTTTTACGTAAAACGTGTCGTGCATCGCTCGAGCTGGGTGCTCGGGCGGTATGTTTAGGGCTTCGAAATTATGAAAGTCATCTTCAATTTCAGGGCCTGTAGCAATACCAAAACCCATCGCAACAAAGATATCTTCTATGCGTTGCATGGTGCGGCTTACTGGATGAATACCGCCTGTGCTGATTCCTCGGCCAGGAAGTGTCACATCAATTTTTTCAGCTGCGAGCGCTGCGGCTAATACAATCGCATCGAGCTCGGCTTTCTTATGATTCAATAATTGAGCGACTTCTTGCTTGACCGCGTTTACTTTGTCGCCAAATTTAGGGCGTTCTTCATGCGGCAAGCTGCCGATCTGTTTAAGTTGGTTAGTCAACTCACCTTTCTTGCCAAGGTAATTAACTCGCAACTCCTCTAACTGAGCAGGCTTTTCAGATGCGGCAATGGCATCTTTTGCTTGCTGCAAAATATTTTGCAAATTTGAATCGAGTGAATCAGTCATTTTGTTTTTCTCTAATGGAGAGTTTCAATGTAACTCTTTGGCTATCGGCTCTCGCTTTTAGTGCAAACGTTGTTCATGCACTGGACGAAAGCAGATAGCAAAAAAGAAACTGTAGATAGCAAAAGAGGAAGACACTCGGCCTTCCTCTTTTACAAGACTAGTCTCTGAGTAATCAGAGCAGCGCTAAACTTAAAAGTCTTATAGTCGCTTAGGCAGCTAAGGCAGCTTTCGCTTTTTCAGCTAATTGTGCGAATGCGGCTGCATCATGAACGGCGATATCAGCAAGTACTTTACGGTCCAGCTCAATTTCAGCTTTCATCAAGCCATTGATGAAACGGCTGTAGTTGATACCATTCAATTTAGCAGCGGCTGAGATACGTGTGATCCATAGACGACGGAATTGACGTTTACGTTGGCGACGGTCACGATACTCATATTGACCAGCGCGTGTTACCGCTTGCTTTGCTACGCGGAAAACGTTTTTATTACGTCCACGATAGCCCTTTGCTTGGGCGATAACTTTCTTATGTTTTGCTCGGGCGGTGACGCCGCGTTTTACTCTAGGCATTTTCTCTCTCTCCTATTTATGCGTATGGCAACATGCGTTGAATCAATTTAGCATCAGCTGCAGTTGCAGTAGTCTGATGACGCAAATGACGTTTACGCTTAGTCGATTTCTTGGTCAAGATATGACGCAGGTGAGATTGAGAGCGTTTGAACTTACCGCTACCCGTCTTTTTGAAGCGCTTAGCCGCGCCACTATTACTTTTAATTTTAGGCATGATTTCTCCAAGTGCATTTGCACCGTTTTAGTCTAGACAGTTCAAGACTGTTGCCGTTAACTTGATAGCCGAAAAAAGTTTAAAAGTTGTACTTTAATCGCCCCTAATTGTGAGCTCACAGTCACTATATGACCGGCCCGTATTGCCAGTTCAGATGCTTTTGGACTATCTGAACCAACTATCTCTTAAGTAGACCTACTTTTTAAGTGGCCCGAGCACCATCACCATCTGACGGCCCTCTAACTTAGGAAACTGCTCTACCGAGCCGTATTCTTCTAAGTCATTTTCGACACGTTTTAGTAAGTCCATGCCAAGATCTTTGTGAGCCATTTCACGGCCACGAAAACGAATAGTTACCTTAGTTTTGTCACCATTAGTCAAAAACTTTTGTAACTTGCCTAGCTTAATATTGTAGTCGCCAATATCGGTACCAGGACGGAACTTAATTTCTTTAACTTGTGTTTGTTTTTGATTCTTACGAGCAGCGGCTTTGCGCTTGCTGTCTTCATACAAAAACTTACCATGGTCCATTACACGACACACGGGAGGGTCAGCATTTGGTGAAATCTCAACCAAATCTAAACCGGCCTTCTCAGCCATACTCAGTGCCGTGGCACGATCGACAATTCCGGCTTGTTCGCCGTTTTGGTCAATCAATCTAATACTCGGCGCCGTGATACTTTCGTTTAGGCGCTGTTTTTTCTTAATGGCTATGGTAATACCTCGAACTTAGTTCAATATTTTAGAGGCTAGAATTTTAAAATGCTTTGATTCGAGCCTCAATAGCTGCGTTCACTAAAAGCCGCATAATCACGAGTTTTAATCGAAAACAACGATAAAAAGCGCCAAACAACAAGTATTTCGCGCTTTTCACAAAAAACTGGTAGACGCGAGTGGATTCGAACCACCGACCCCCACCATGTCAAGGTGGTGCTCTAACCAACTGAGCTACGCGTCTAAAAATCTAGGAGCGCGACAATATCAAACAGTTTCAATGGTTTCAACGCTTTTTCGCGATTGTTTTGAATAAGATTTTTAATAGCAAGTAATGTAAAAGAATGTGTCCAAAATTAAGAAATAATTGCAATTTCATTATTGGAGTCCATACTAGAAACAGTCAAGCAGCCGATGGGAGCTGCTCTAACCATCACCAACATGAGGAACACAGATGGATATGATGAAGTTAGCGACGCAATTATTAGCGTCTAAATTGGGGGGCGATGCCGGTGGTAACAACGACATGGTTCAAAACGTAATCGGCAACCTGCTCGGCGGATCAGGCGGATCAGGTATTGATTTGGGTTCGCTTGTTGGCAACCTCCAAAATAGCGGTTTGGGCGACATCGCTCAATCATGGTTAGGTGACGGAGACAATGAACACATCTCGCGCTCACAAATCGAAAACATGCTGGGATCAGACAAAATCGCTGATGCAGCAAAACAGCTTGGCGCAGACCAAAATGACCTGCTTCGCGGATTACAAAACATGATCCCGCAAGTGGTGGATAAATCTTCAAGCGGCGGAAGCTTGCTTGATTCCGTTGGCGGTATTGGCGGACTGGCTAGCTTAGCCGGCAAGTTCTTGAAATAAGAACGCACATACAAGCAATTTCAAGAAGGCTACCATTATTGGTGGCCTTTTTTTATGCCTAAGCATTCTCACGATACAAGCCTGAATAACACTACCCACCCCATCCTACCTGACGGATTATTCGCAGCTGACGCGCATATATAATAGACTGTCCATAATCAGTCGAAGATTTATACTAAAACGACTGACATTCTTAATTTTTACGACTTCATCAAAGGAAAATTCTATGAGTCTTGCAAATAAGGTACTGGTAGCGCTCGGGTTGGGCCTGCTAGTAGGGTTGATTATCAATATCTCTGGCATCGGTGACATGCCCTGGATCAAGGAATATGTAATAGACGGACTATTCAAAGTAGGCGGCGGCTTATTTGTTAATGCTTTGAAAATGTTGATCGTGCCGTTAGTTCTGTTTTCGCTAATCCCAGGAATTTTAGGTATTGGTGACATACGACTACTGGGTAAAATTGGTACTAAATCATTCGCGCTGTACGTTGCCACTACCGCGATCGCAATCACTACCGCCATAACCTTAGCTGCATTATCTGGCATTGGAACAGGTCTAGACATTCCTCTTGAAGAAGCGTTTCAAGGCAAAGAAGCGACGAAGTCCTTTACTGAGATCTTGATCGGGATTGTACCTCCCAATGTCATTAAAGCCATGGCAAACGGCGACATGCTGGCGATTATATTTTTCTCTATCTTCTTCGGAATAGCCCTGCTGATAGAGATCAAAGACTCGCCGGATGTGGTCAAGTTTATTGATCAGATGAATCGCGTAGTGATGCGCATGATTGATATGGTGATGATATTCGCTCCCTACGCCGTTTTTTGTTTGGTCGGCAAGGCCGTAGCAGAACTAGGTATAGATATCGTTATACAGATTTCTGGTTACTTTATGGTGATTATATTTGCGTTATTGTTCCACGCGTTTGTCACCCAAATGATCATTCTTAAGGCCTTTACAGGGCTTGATATAGGCCTTTTCTTAAAGAAAATTCGTAACGCGCAGACCTTCGCGTTCAGCACCTCTAGCTCAGGAGCAACGATTCCCATTACATTGAGAACCGTTCAAGAACGTCTCGGGGTCGATAAGTCTGTCTCGGCCTTTAGTGTTCCTTTTGGAGCTACGATAAACATGGATGGCACAGCCATGATGCAAGGTGTCGCAACCGTGTTTATCGCCAACTTATACGGCGTTGATTTTGGCATTACAGAGTACGTGACGATTGTTGTAACTGCCGTTTTAGCCTCCATTGGTACTGCAGCTGTACCGTCTGTCGGCTTGGTGATGTTGACTCTGGTGTTTTCTCAAGTTGGCTTGCCAATCGAAGCAATCGGGTACATTCTCGGCATTGATCGGATTGTCGATATGACGCGTACCGCGGTTAACGTAACTGGCGACACAGTGGTTACAACCATCGTTGCAAAAAGCGAAGACCGAATTGATATAGATGTTTTCAATGACCCCAACGCTGGTGACTTTGAAGACGTGCATGTGCCAAATAAAGCTTAGTTTTTGTAAAGCCTGTTTTTGTAAGACTTAAGTTTTTAAAAAGCTTAGTTTTTACTTCAAAATAAAAAGGCCCTAGCATTCAGAGCAATGCTAGGGCCTTTTTGCTTAAACCATCTTTTAGTTTTGCTTAGATACCAAGAGAATCGTAAGAATCCTGAATACGCTCTAAGGCAATCATCATTGCAGCGGTTCGCAAATCTGGAATTCGACTGTCACTCGCCCACTTTTGACTAATCACTTGATAACCTTCACGCATTACGTCATCAAGTCCCGAGCGCACAAGGTCCAACTCTGTGGGCCCCTCAATGATTTTCTCGAGGTGATTAGCGGGAAACTTTGAGCCGACCATTTCTTCAATTGCTTCAACCATATTCAAGGTTTGACGCTCATGTTCTCGGCGCTGCATGCGACCAAAGCGTATGTGGCTAAGGTTTTTAACCCATTCAAAATATGAAACCGTCACGCCGCCTGCATTGGCGTATAAATCAGGAATAATCAGGCATTGTCGTTGGCGAAGCATCTCATTTGCGGTAAACGTTATGGGCCCATTTGCGGCTTCGATAATTACCTTTGCCCTAATGCTGTCGGCATTGTTTTCTGTAATAACGCCTTCCATTGCCGCAGGGATGAAAATGTCGCAATCCATTGTTAGCACGCTATCGGAGTCCGGAGTATATCCTTTAAAGCCTTTTACCCCTCCGTTATCGTGTACGTGCTTATGTAGACCGTCTATATCAATTCCTTCAAGGTCTACAACCGCACCGTCACGCTCCATAACACCAACGATAATAGATTCGTCTTCTTGAGATAAAAATTGCGCAGCGTGATAGCCAACATTTCCTAAGCCCTGAACCACCACGCGCTTACCCTTGAGTGTTCCACTTAGACCCGCCCATTCAATATCTTTTGGGTGCCTAAATGCCTCACGTAAGGCATATTGAATGCCACGACCGGTCGCCTCTACGCGACCTCGGATTCCTCCCTTACTCACGGGTTTACCAGTAACACAGCCCCAACCATTTATCTCTGAGGGGTATAAGCGCTTGTACTCATCAGCCATCCAAGACATTTCGCGCTCGCCAGTGCCCATATCAGGGGCGGGAACATTTTGCGCGGGGCTGATCAAAGAACGTTTCGCAAGTTCTTGAGTAAAACGCCTAGTGATTCGCTCAAGTTCATGTTCTTCCCACTCATTTGGGTCAATTACCAACGCCCCCTTTGAACCTCCAAAAGGTGCTTCGACTAAAGCACATTTATAGGTCATAAGCGCGGCCAAAGCCTCAACTTCATTTTGATCAGCATGTGGCGAATAGCGAATACCACCTTTAACTGGCTCACGATGTTCAGAGTGCACAGAACGATAACCGGTAAAGGTAAACAACTTGTTTCGCAGACGTACACCAAAGCGCACAGTGTAGGTCGAGTTTGCAACTTTGATTTTGTGCCTTAAATCATCAGACACACCAACTAAATCAGCTGCCTGATCGAACATTTTTTCAACCGAGTGTAAAAACGTTTCAGTTTGTTTAGCCATCTCTCCTCCTCAGATAGATGCGTAAATCGTAATGTTTGAGTAGTTTTATCGACGAACAACGTTTCTCAGCATTGAACTTCGACTCACGTATATTGGGTATATAACGCTAATATGGTCACCATACAAGACAAAAGACCAACATCACGTAAATTCCGTTTCCAAGTTGGAAATCACAGCGAATTCCAGTGGAGAATTCGGTAACTCACGACAACATTCGGTCGCCCGGCTAATAGGTTTTGATGCCCCAAATAATTAAGATTAAAAAGCAAACTGCTATAACGAGAATTCGCAAAACATTTGGGTCGATTGTCATTAAAGATCGAGTCCCTATTCTCGCCCCCACAGACTGACCTATCATCATAATCAAGCCAAGCTTCCAGACGATTTTGGCGTAATAAATAAACACTAATAAGGCGGCAATATTTGTCGCAAAGTTTAAGGTCTTAGCAATCATTGTAGAATTAACTATCCCCTGCCCTCGCATCGAAACACCCGCCCAGACAAAGAAGGAGCCAGTTCCAGGGCCAAACATGCCGTCGTAGAAGCCAATAGCAGGAACCGCAGTCGAGGCATAAACACGATTCGATACCTTTGCTTGCGACGAATCAAGTGATGCCTTCGGAGCCAAAATAAAGTAGAGCGCAATTAGTACGATCACCAACGGTACAACGAATTCTAGAACTTTGGCATCAATAAGCTGTACGAGCACAGCACCGACAATAGACCCAATAAAGGCGATCAGCATCAGAACGCGAACCTGAGCAAACTCTACGCGGCCTTTCGCCAGTAAAGTCAATGACGCTGTCCCAGAACCTGCGACGGCCTGTAATTTGTTGGTGCCCAATGCAAAAACGGGCGGTAGGCCTGCTAGCATAAGCGCCGGAATAGTGATCAACCCGCCGCCGCCAACCAAAGTGTCGATATAGCCAGCGAGCAAGGCCGCAAAAAGAAGCAGTACGATGACTGAAAAACTGAATTCGATTGGGCTAGCCATGACACCGGAAGATTTAATTTGTATACGCTAGACAAGGAGTGTACGCTAACTCTCTAATAGAGTGGAGCAATGAGTAATTTGGAAGCCTATAACTCTGACTGGCTTCTACCTGCCCTGTTCGCAAGTTACGTACAAAAACAATAAATAAACCGTTCTTGAATGATTTTTGGCTCACGCGTGGTCTATAGAATTGAACAATAAAATTAGTTTGAACCTTTTTCGCTAATCGACTCACTCACATTCGTTGGTTTAGGGCTGACTGTGTTGCATTTATACTGTTTGGCAGCAATGAAAAGGGATGAACTAAACGGCCCATTCGCTAATAAAAATGAAAAAATACGCACTCATACTCATCGTTCTTATCCTAGTCGGCGTTGGACTAGGCATTCAATTTTTTACTCAAGATGAAAAACTTGATCAAACAGTGTTCTTAGAAACAACCGAGTCGATCAGAAATTTACAAGCGCTCGATAAAAACTTACTACTGCTATTAAACCAATCGCGCTTCGACGAAGGCTTCGACCACCTTCAAATTTATGAAGTCGATTATCAAATCAGTGAAGAATTCGACAACTTACGTTACGAAGCCTTATTCGAAGAAATCGAGAAAAGCGCCGAACTCAGCGCCTCTGTTGATCAGTTTGAGACTCAGTTTGGATCGCGTGAAGAGCTGCTCGACAGTTATGAAGAGAGTAACGTCGCCGTCGCGGAAAACCTAGTCGCAGTCGCTAAACTAGTGGAAGAGCTTCAAGTGAGCGATACTATTTCTTCACAGGTGCCACTGAGTAAATCGTTTATTCAAAATGATGCACTTTTATTTAAGTTAGCATTAAACAAACCACTTGGAAGCGATTTATTGATCGTTGAGTCAAGCTTAGAGCTTGAAGCGGAGCTTCAGGCTAAGCTCGACGAGTATCACGAAGCCATAAATACCATTAGCCAAAATTACCCGACAGCGGTTAGCAGCTACAGAGCGCTGAATGACCTTGGCACTGGCGAGCTCCTTGATACCATCGAAAAGAACTACGTTGGATATCATAATCAGGCTATTGGCGGCACAACCAGTTTGAGAAATGCATTGATCGTTTATGGTGTCACTTTATTGCTGGCCCTACTTTTCTTCGGCTGGCAAATCCGCAAAAACTTCCTTTTCTTGGAACAACAAGTCGCTGATCGTACGGCTGAAATCAAAACCGCCTATGACGACCTCCAAGAGTCTCAAGAGCAACTCATTCAATCTGAAAAAATGGCATCACTTGGCCAAATGGTGGCGGGGGTCGCGCATGAAATTAATACGCCTCTCGGCTATGTGAGCAGTAACATCGAAACCCTCAAATATAACCTTTCTGACATTAATGGCCTGATGAGCGAACTAGGCGAACTAATGACGTCAGTGCAAAAAGAGAAACGTGATAATCGAGAAATTACTACTCACCTTATGAGTACACTAAACAGCTATCGCACCATCGAGGCTCCTGAATTGATGGACGAAAGCACGCAACTCTTAGCCGATGGCGAATACGGCCTAACTGAAATATCGAAACTGGTTGTTAGCTTGAAGGACTTCGCGCGTTTGGATCGACAGAATGCAGAGCAGATCGATTTACATAGTTGCATCGAGAGTTCTTTAACCATAGCGAGTAACCACATTCGAGAAAACAATGTCATCGTCAGTCGTGACTTTTCTGAACTGACTCCGATCTCATGTTTTCCTTCGAAGTTAAACCAGCTGTTCTTAAACATAATTACCAATGCGTGCCAGGCGATGAGCGCTAACGGCGGCGAACTAACAGTGAAAACAACGCAAGACGCCGATTTGATTCGGATAGACTTCACCGATCACGGCATTGGAATGGATGACGACACCAAGCAAAAAATGTTCGATCCGTTCTTCACCACGAAAGAAATTGGCGTTGGAACAGGTCTAGGTATGTCGATAGCCTATAAAATTATCGAAGCACATAATGGTAGTATTGAAGTTGAATCGACTGTTGGCGAAGGCACTACTTTGTCAATATTCCTGCCGGTAGATTCATAGAGTCTTATAACAAGTGGTAAATGGGTAATGACAAATCTAAATCGCAAATACAGAGTACTATTCGTAGATGACGAGCCGCGCGTAACAAGTGCACTGAAGGCTATCTTTCGACGAGAGTATGATGTGCTCATCGCCAATAGCGGCGCTGATGCCTTGAGCGTGCTCGCGAGCAATGAGATTGATGTATTGGTCAGCGATCAACGCATGCCGCACATGCTTGGCAATGAGCTACTTGCGAAGGTAAGTAAACTTTATCCTCAAACGATGCGTATTTTGCTTACTGGTTTTATGGATAAAAAAGCCATCGTTGATTCAATCAATGAAGGTGAGGTTTATCGGTTTATCAATAAGCCATGGCGTAACGATGAAATGCGCGAAGTCGTCGCTGAAGCCGCTTTAGCCTCAGAGATACCAGTTATACCTATGACCGAAACAATTGCTGAGGCCGAGCAACAAGCCGCTTCAGACATTATTCAGTCACTTAGCCCAAAGGACACACCCAGTCCAGAAAAAGTGCGTGCTAAGCCCGTAGGCGACCAAGCACTATTAATGATGGAGCAGGCGAAAGATATTCGTCACCAAATTCGCAAGTTTTGCAGTGATCAAGAGATCATGATTTACGGCACGCAAAACATCGAACAAGCAGTTGCCGCCGCGACCTCACGAGAAAGTATTGGCGTGGCCGTGATCGAACTATCAGAAGATACCAAAATGGCTCTGCACACTATTAATTTGCTGAAAAGAGCTAGGCCTGAGTTGATCACTATCGCACTGACTGAAGAATACGACGCGCACACCGCAGTCGATCTGATTAACCAAGGGCAAGTGTTTAAGTATCTAGCAAAGCCCTTAGATATTAAGGGCTTTCAAAACACCATTGAAAACGCCTTTTTGCGACATCGTTTTCTTAAAAATAACAAGAAAGCCAGTAAACGCTTTAAAGTAGAAACGCCTCGAGAAAAAATTGCATCAAGCCTGCAAAGCTTTTTCGGTAAGTTAATCAGCGCGCCAAGTTAATTCGATTATTCAATACACATTAAGGCTACCTAAAGTCCCGGTGTAAACGCACCTAACAATTGATCTAGAAATTTAATGAAATCACTGTTCAACATCGTTTCACTTGCCCTTATCTTGTTTTTAAGCGAGGCTTACGCGGCAAAACCTGTTTACTCTGATCGGCGCGCGAAAGCAGCGATTCGGGGTTATGACACGGTAGCCTACTTCACAGAGAATCAACCAGTTAAAGGTGACAAAGAACTTTGGCTCGAACACAATGGCGCGAAATGGTTGTTTTCAAGCCAAGAAAATTTAGACAAATTTAAGGCTGAACCTGAAAAGTACATGCCTCAATTCGGTGGATACTGTGCCTATGCAATCGCTAATGGATCAACCGCATCGAGCAAACCTGAATTTTTCACCATTCATAACGACAAGCTGTATTTGAACTTTAGTAAGTCTGTCTATAAGAAATGGCTGAAAGACAAAGACGGATACATCAAAGAGGCCAACTCTGAATGGCCCGGTATCATTTCTAAATAGCTGACCTAGCTCGACTAACTTTTTAAGTACTCGGCTCTGAGCTCTTCGATGCGATCGCGCGTTCGTGCCGCTTTTTCAAACTCGAGATTTTCAGCGAACTGATACATTTCCTTCTCGAGATCCTTCATGATTTTCGCGAACTCCTTAGGGTCGTTAATACTCGGCAGACTCTCGTGCTCAGGTTTAATTTTAGCCAACACTTGAGCCGCTTCGCTAGTAGCGCCATCAATGATATCCCGAACGGCCTTCTCAACGCCCTTGGGCACAATGCCATGTTTAAGATTATGAGCTTCCTGTTTGCCGCGCCTGCGCTCGGTTTCCTCAATCGCGACTTTCATGGCTGCGGTGATCTTATCTCCATACAAAATCGCCCTTCCATTTAGATTACGTGCCGCGCGACCAATGGTTTGAATAAGTGAACGAGTCGAGCGTAAGAAACCTTGCTTATCAGCATCTAAGATCGCCACCAAAGAGACTTCCGGCATATCTAAGCCTTCTCGTAGAAGGTTAATACCAACCAATACATCAAATTCTCCTGCGCGAAGATCGCGAATAATTTCGACACGTTCTACGGTATCAATATCGGAATGCAAGTAGCGTACTTTAACGCCGGCGTCAGTAAGGTAGTCAGTTAGGTCTTCTGACATACGCTTGGTGAGAGTTGTGATCAAAACTCGTTCGTCTTTGGCGACGCGAATATTGATTTCTGAGAGCACATCATCAACCTGTGTAGCAACTGGACGCACCTCAATCTGAGGGTCGACCAAGCCCGTCGGACGCACCACTTGATCAATGGTATCGGGATTTTGTTCTATCTCATAGTCACCCGGGGTGGCCGAGACAAACACAGTTTGCGGCATTAAGCTCTTGAACTCTTCGAATTTGAGCGGTCGATTATCCATCGCTGAAGGTAGACGAAACCCATACTCAACCAGCGTTTCTTTGCGCGAGCGGTCGCCTTTATACATCGCCCCCAGTTGCGGCACCATGACATGGCTTTCATCCAGAATCATCAGCGCATTTGGTCGCAAATAATTGATCAAGGTTGGCGGTGCTTCGCCTGGCTTAGCGCCCGATAGGTAGCGCGAATAGTTCTCAATACCATTGCAGTACCCGAGCTCCTGCATCATTTCTAAATCGAATAAAGTGCGCTGCTCAAGGCGCTGCGCTTCGACCAATTTGTCGTGCTGCCGCAGATAAGCCAGGCGCTCACGAAGTTCCTCTTTAATTTGCTCGCAAGCCTCTAAAATTCGTACCCGCGGCGTTACATAATGCGATTTTGGGAAAATAGTAACGCGCTTAAGGTCTTCTTCAACAGCACCAGTTAATGGGTCAAAGCGAGAGATCTTATCGACGTCATCGCCAAATAATTCTACTCGAATCGCATAGCGCTCAGATTCTGCCGGGAAAATATCAATGACATCACCACGCACTCTAAACGTCGCACGCTTGAGCTCTGTATCATTACGAGTGTACTGCAGTTCAGCAAGCCGCTTTAGTATTGCACGCTGATCCATGATGTCGCCCACACTCAAGTGCAAAATCATTTCGTGGTAGGCCTCGGGATCGCCCAAACCGTATATCGCTGAGACCGTTGCCACAATGATGACGTCTTCACGCTCAAGCATAGCCTTGGTTGCCGATAAACGCATTTGATCAATATGCTCATTGACGGCCGCGTCTTTCTCGATAAAGGTATCAGAACTGGGAACATACGCCTCCGGTTGATAATAGTCGTAATATGAAACGAAATACTCAACAGCATTGTGCGGGAAGAAATCCCGCATCTCAGAATAAAGCTGAGCGGCTAATGTCTTATTCGGTGCCATTAGAATTGTCGGCCGTTGAACAGTCTGAATTACGTTAGCCATGGTAAATGTCTTACCCGACCCGGTTACTCCTAGCAACGTTTGATATGCCTCGCCATTATCAAGGCCGTCCACCAACTCTGCAATCGCGGTCGGTTGGTCACCGGCAGGCTTGTAATCACTAACTAGCTCAAATTCACGTTTCATTGTCTTACATCTAAAATCTAAAATAGCCCATCATTATAGGCCATTCACCCTCGTTATCTCACCCGCTCTTCACCACTGAGGCCCTTTTTTAAAAATAGACTTGAAGCCTGGACTGAAGTAGCCAATACTAAGGGGACTCAAGGAATGAGTAAGCGCATGACAGCAATCCATTTTTCGACTGTCAAAATCAAATAATCTTCATGGAGGAAGATATGAATATTTATTCGCTATCCAAAAAACCTAAGCAAACTGGGTTCACCCTATTAGAACTGCTCATTACCTGCGCTATAGCAGTGATATCACTCAGCATCGCAGTGCCAAGCTTTGCGAGTATTTTGCAAAGCAGTCGAGTAAAATCGACTTCGCAGACACTTAACAACAGCCTTTTTATCGCTCGAAATCATGCTCTAAATAACCGCACACGAGTCATTGTTTGTCACGCCAGCAGCCCAGAGCAAACGAGTTGCTCAAACCAACGAAACCGCAATACAGATTGGAGCAACGGGGTTATAAGCTTCGTAGATAGAAACGCTAACAATGAGCTCGATGCCGATGACGAAATCGTTAACAAGATGATCCCAAACAAAGGCGTGGCGGTAGTTTTTAACCAAAATGGCCGTCTTCGCTTTTTTAGTGATGGCAGTGCCAGAAGTGCGGGCTTCTACATATGTCACAAAACAACACAGCAGCAGCGTCATATTCGAATTTTGCACACGGGCAGAACCAGAACATTGGAAGCAATGAGCGAACAACAAAGCCAAACATGCTTAGATCAAGCTGCTTAATTTTCGGACGAAAAAAATCTTATTTTTATGCAAAAAAACCGATGAAAGCGCTTGACCAAAAGTAGCTTAGTCAATATTATTCGCCCTCGTTGAAAGACGTTCCCTGATAGCTCAGTTGGTAGAGCAAATGACTGTTAATCATTGGGTCGCTGGTTCGAGTCCAGCTC
>CAKZRZ010000141.1 GCA_937918955.1 uncultured Arenicella sp. | reverse complement strand
GTTAAACCGCAAGTCCTGCAACAAGTATTAGAACCACTAAAGAGTGACTTTGCTAAGAAAGCGCCACTGGTCATTTCAGTCGTTGCTGGTATCACCGCGGCATCAATCCAAAAGTGGCTTGCCGTTGAATTGCCAATTGTTAGAGTAATGCCCAATACACCCGCGTTAATCGGCATGGGAGCCTGTGGTTTATACGCAAATCCAAATGTGAGCGATGATCAAAGAACCCAGACAGAGCTTCTTTGCAATGCGGTTGGTATTAGTGCTTGGGTTGAATCTGAGGATGACATTGATAGCGTTACCGCTCTGTCTGGTAGTGGCCCGGCTTATTTCATGCTGTTTCTTCAGGGGTTGATCGAAGCTGGGGAAGCCGCTGGGCTCAGCCCTGAAACCGCCAAAGCACTCGCAGTACAAACAGCAGCAGGAGCTGCCCAATTAGTTTCCAGCAGC
The DNA here is from genome assembly GCA_937918955.1 of uncultured Arenicella sp. Taxonomy (GTDB): domain Bacteria; phylum Pseudomonadota; class Gammaproteobacteria; order Arenicellales; family Arenicellaceae; genus Arenicella. The sequence continues at coordinate 13,954 of CAKZRZ010000141.1, read as the reverse complement.
GATCTGCCTCTACAAACGTTAATTGATAATGTGACATCACCAAATGGCACCACCGAAAAAGCACTAGAATCGTTTAATAGTAACGACTTAAAATTGGTGATCAACGAGGCTTTTAAGGCCGCCTATACACGTTCACAGGAACTCGCTAAGGAGCTTGGTTAAGTATGCCCTATCTACAAAACGCCGCTTCATTTATTGTTGAAACGCTATTCAACCTAGCGCTGTACATCATTTTAATCCGCTTTTGGATGCAATGGGCGCGTGCCGATTTTCGTAATCAATTTGGCCAATTTATTATTAAAGCGACCAACCCAGTTGTGGTTCCAATTCGCCGCATCATCCCAGCTATTGGCAAAATAGATTCGGCCACGGTCATTGTTGCGATTACGTTAGCAATCCTAAAACTATTAGTGCTTCAACTGATCTTCGGCGGCGGTTTCGGAAATATCTCTACATTAAAGTTGCTTACACTCGCCATCGGGATTGTGATCGAGTCGAGCATATTCGTGTTCATGGGGGCGATCATCATCGGCATCATCGCCAGCTGGGTTAACCCCGGCAGTTATCACCCAATTCTAAGTATTGCCCACTCAATCAGCGAACCAATCATGGCTCCCGCACGCAGAATATTGCCACCTATGGGCGGCATTGATTTCTCGCCCATGCTGGTTTTTCTATTTCTCGGCGTGCTACGAATTCTTCTAGTTGGGCCGATTTATGGCTTGAATATTTGATGGGCCTGAAATGACCGCAAGCCAGACAGACTTAGACAGCAACCCCTTAGTTGAACCACAAGAGGTTCACTTCGACGAGTTATTGGAGCTCGAAAGCAAGGGCACGCTCAACGGCTATAGTCTTACTTATGAGACTTATGGCACGCTCAACAGTGATGCCAGTAATGCCTTATTGATATGCCACGCCTTAAGCGGTAATCATCATGTTGCCGGGCGCTATGATGATTCAGGTCGCAGCTATGGTTGGTGGCATCTGCTTATTGGCCCCGGCAAACCGATTGATACCAATAAGTTTTTTGTAGTCTGCAGCAATAATATCGGCGGCTGTAATGGCAGCACCGGCCCGAGCTCAATCAACCCCGAGACAGGCAAGCCCTATGGTACCGACTTCCCGATTGTTACGGTTAAAGACTGGGTTTATACCCAAGCTAAACTGAGTGATCACTTAGGCATTCAACAATGGGCCGCAGTGATCGGCGGTAGCCTTGGTGGAATGCAGGCTATGCAATGGAGCATCACCTACCCTGAGCGTCTGCGTCATTGCTTAGTGATCGCCAGCGCGTCAAAACTCAATGCACAAAACATCGGTTTTAACGATGTCGCCAGACAAGCGATTCGCACTGATGCTGAGTTTCATAACGGCAACTTTTATCAGCATCAAACCTCGCCAGCCCGTGGGATGCGTGTGGCGCGTATGATCGGCCACATTACCTATTTATCCGAAGACATGATGGGCCAAAAATTTGGCCGTAGTCTGCGAAAAAAATCAAAGTTCGACTATGAATTCACACCTGAGTTCGAGGTTGAAAGCTACCTTCGCTATCAAGGTGATCAATTTATTAATAAGTTTGACGCCAATACTTACCTTCTAATGACCAAGGCGCTCGACTACTTTGACCCTGCAGCTGAAACCAATGACGACTTAACGCAAGCTTTGGCCCCAGCGATTGCTGATTTTTTGGTGATCTCGTTTAGCAGCGACTGGCGCTTTTCACCAGAGCGTTCACGCGAAATAGTGCGCGCTCTACAAAGTAACAAACTGAATGTCAGCTATGCCGAGGTCGATTGCCCTCAAGGTCACGATTCTTTCTTATTAGAAATAGATGATTACACACGAGTGATGCGCTCCTATTTGAACCGGATTGCGCGCGAATCCAGTGACGCAGAGGCTGATCATAATGTCTAAGCTACTCAATCAATCAAGCTTGTCTCGTTATGATCATCAAATCATTACAGATTGGGTTGAGCCACAAAGCCGTGTCATCGATTTAGGCTGCGGTAATGGGTCACTGCTCAAACACTTACAACAGACCAAGCAAGTAAGCGGCTATGGTGTCGAACTGAATCCATTGATGATGGATCAATGCATCGATAATGGCATCAATGTCATTCAGTTCAACTTAGACCAAGGTTTAGGGCATTTCGATTCTGACTCATTTGATACCGTAATTTTATCGCTAACATTGCAATCCATGCGCCGTCCCAGAAAGCTGCTGGAAGAGATGATGCGTGTTGGCCGACAAGGCATTGTTACTTTCCCAAACTTTGCTCATTGGCGCAATCGCTGGCAAATCGCTGTTGGCGGTCACATGCCGGTTAGTGACGAGTTGCCGTACAAGTGGTACGACACGCCGAATATTCACTTATGCACGCTCAACGACTTTCATATTTTATGCGAACAACTTGGCTTTAAAATTGAATCGTCAATTGCCGTTCGCACAGATGGAAAACAAACCTTGGGCCTCAAAACTATGCCAAACCTATTTGGCGAAATCGCACTTTGCCGCTTTACTAAAATTGCGTAACTTAGCCAAGACTTAACTAGGCAAAAATTATCCAATAAACCGCGCATACGCGCATTGAATCACTATGACTAATAACGACATTCTCCGCCGCATTCGCTATGCCTTCGATTTTTCAAATAAGGACGCCGTAGCGCTTTTCAAGCTTGACCCCAGTTCACAGCTTGAAATGACGCAAGCGAGTTTTTTGCAGCGTTTGGCAAAAGACGATGACGATGATTTCGTCGCTTGCAGCGATGCCGAACTAGCGGCCTTCTTAGACGGGCTGATTGTATCAAAGCGTGGATTGAGAGAGCCTGCGCCAGAGCCCGCAACTAAACCAGCTGACTTTCGCATGAGCAAAAATGACATCTTAAAGAAGCTACGCATCGCAATGTCATTTCGCGAACAAGAAATGTTGGCGACACTCGAACAAGGTGGCACAGTGCTATCAAAAAGTGAGCTTGGCGCCTTGTTTCGTAACCCTGGACACAAACATTATCGAGCGTGTGGCGGACAAGTGCTGCGCAATTTCATCAAAGGTTTAACAGCCCAGCTCAGGCCTGCTGCCGACTGAACCGTGACACAGAGTTAAGGTGCTTGCTTGCACTTTATCGAAAACTCGAAAATAGACACCGGCACTACCATTGCGGATCTTGGCGACTCACATTGCTAGAGCTACCAAAGTTACGGTGATCTACGCGGGTTAATTTCCCGCTCTATGAAACCACTGACAGCCTTAGCGAATTTTTGAGTCGCTACGATACCTTTCGTTAAATTAAGACGAAGACGAAGGCGCCAATTCCTTATGAGAATCGGTGCGCTTAATCTTGATCATGAACGCCGCGAATAGCAAAGTCATCATCGGACTAAGCAAGTTGAAGAATGCAAAAGGCAAATAGGTGAACGTACCAATACCCAAAACCGCGGCATGATATGCGCCACAGGTATTCCAAGGAACCAGTACCGAGGTTACCGTACCGGTATCTTCAAGGGTTCGACTCAAATTCTCCGACGAATAGCCCATGTCTTTATATAGGCCGGCATACATTCTGCCTGGCAGCGCAACCGCAATATATTGATCAGATGTACTGATATTGGTAACGATACACGTGCCCGTGGTGCAAGCGATTAAACTAAAGAAGTTGGTCGCTAAAGATTTTACTGAATGCATAATCCGCGCAATCATGCCTGAAGCCTCCATAACACCACCAAAGGTCATCGCCGCGAGAATCAGCCAAACCGTCCCCAACATGCCATACATACCCGATGAGCTAAAAAGATCGTTGAGCTGATCATTAGACGTCACAATCTCAACGCCGCCAAACAAAGTGCCCATGACTAAGCGATACATGGGGTAAGAGTCGTTACTCATGATTTCGGTGAGAAGCTCTTGCTGAAACACCAGCGCACAAACCACGCCAGCAAGAATACCTACAAACAAAGCTGGAATTGCATCAACCTTTTTAATGATCAAGGCAAGAGTAATAGCCGGAGGTAACAATAACCAAAGGGTTACATTAAAGCGCTCGTCAATGGCATTTAGGACCACGCTTGCATCTACGGCTGTTGCTGAAGTGTCAAGCCAAAGCCCAATACCTGTAAACAAGATCAAACTGATAATGATCGATGGGCCAGTCGTCAATAACAGGTAACGAATATGGTCAAACAAAGGGGTTTCGGTTACCGCCGCTGCTAAGTTGGTGGTGTCCGATAATGGCGAAATCTTATCGCCAAAATAGGAGCCCGAAATAATCGCGCCCCCGATTAGCCCATCAGGAATACCCAGCGCTCGACCAATACCAACCATCGCAACGCCAATTGTTGCCGCAGTCGACCAAGAACTGCCGCTGACCACTGAGGTGATCGCACAGGCAATACAACAGGCTAGTAGAAAAATCGTAGGGTTAAGTAGTTTTACGCCATAGTACACAAGTACCGGAACAGTGCCGCTGAGTAGCCAGACACTGGCTAAAGCACCGACCAGCAAGAGAATCAAAATTGAAGGCATCGCATTGCCAATGGTCGCCACCACACTGGCTTGCTGCTCTTTCCAACTCACTCCACGAAGCAAACCGATTGTTGCCGCAAAACCTGCCACCAAAATAATGATCATTTGGCTTGACCCGGATAAGGCATCGTCGCCATAAACAGCCAAAACATTAAACCCAAGAGCCGCCACTAAAACGATAATTGGGAGCAGAGCCAAACCGAGGCTCATAGGTTGTTGCTCATCACCCGTTACTGCCGGCGTAGAATTCGGAGGTTGCTGCATAGATTGCCTTCTTGATTTTTATTCTAGGTTTTCGTTGATTAGCAATGGGTCACCATGCTCTTGGCTATCATAACCAAGCGCGCATGGCTCTCCCACTAGATTTTTAGTGTTTTGCCATCAAGCGTTGAAAAAAATCACAAAATGGCTTTTCAATTTGATAATCAATCAATTGTGCGGAATTTAATGCTTGTTGACATAATTAAAACGGCGTAACATACAAAATGTTGTACACATCACAACAGAGTGTTGCAATTAAACAACAGACAAACACCCATTAGCAAAACATGTAAGCCCCAGAGGCTTGCGGGAGAGTTGCAGTTATATGAATAAGTTTCAACCCAAATTAATCGCCGTTGCTGTTTCCCTAGCAGCTGCAGGTGGCGTCTCTACGGCATCGTATGCTCAATCAGATTCAGAGCGATCAGCCGCACCTATTGAAGAAATCGTCACCATTGGTACTCGTCGCGAGGCACGTTCTTCGGCTGACACGATTGCGCCTGTTGATGTCATTAGTGGCAACGACATCAAAGACCAAGCTAGTAACGATATTTCTGACTTAATCAGAACGGTTGTACCGTCATATCAGGTTAATACTCAACCAATTTCAGATGCAGCGACTATTGTTCGCCCTGCAAACCTTCGTGGATTATCTCCTGATAACACCCTAGTTCTTCTAAACGGCAAGCGCCGCCATCGTTCGGCAGTAATTTCGTTTTTAGGTGGCGGTATTTCTGACGGTGCCCATGGCCCAGATATCGGTGTATTCCCGTCACTAGGTTTGAAACAAGTCGAAGTACTTCGTGATGGCGCTTCATCGCAGTACGGCGCAGACGCAATCGCAGGAGTAATAAACTTTCAGCTTCGCGATGATCGCGAAGGCGGCTCTGTAGAAGTCAAATACGGCTCTACTTATGAAGGCGATGGCGACAATGTGAAAATTGGCGCTAACCTAGGCTTTCCTCTAGGCGAGAGTGGCTTTTTAAACGTAACAGCCGAATTCCAAGAATCTGATGGTACTTTCCGTTCAGTTCAACGTGACGATGCATTAGCACTAATTGCAGCTGGGAACTCTGCGGTAGCAAGTCAGGCAGTTAACACGGTGACATCAGAATCAGTTCAGTATTGGGGTCAGCCTGATGTTGAAGATGACATTAAGTTGTTCTTCAACTCTGCTTTCCAAATTACCGAAAATGTAGAAGGCTACGCGTTTGGTAACATTGCTGAACGTACTGTAACAGGCGGTTTCTTTTTCCGTAACCCAACTAACCGTGGCGGCGTATTCACTGGACCATCGGTTAATGCAATCACTGGTGCAGCAGAAGCTGGCGGTGTCGCATCTGTTCTAGTTGGCGATCTATCAGTTGATACTGCGGGCGACTGCCCAGCAGGCATCCCACTAACTGGCAACGGCGGCCTTATTCCAGATCCAACGGTATTAGCTCAAGTTACTGCTGACGATAATTGCTTCTCGTTTGTCGAACTATTCCCAGGTGGTTTCACACCCCGTTTTGGCGGCGATTCAAGCGACCAAAGCCTCGTGTTAGGTTTTCGTGGAGAACTAAACAACGGTCTTAGCTACGACGTTAGCTATACCTATGGTGAAAACGAAGCTGACTTTTTCATCAGCAACACCATCAATGCGAGCTTAGGCCCGAACACGCCTACGTCGTTCCGTCCTGGCACCTACATTCAAACCGATAATAACTTTAATATCGATTTGAACTACTCACTACCAGTTGAAGGCTTTGCTTCTGATCTTAACATTGCTGGTGGCTTTGAGTACCGCGATGAGAACTTTGAGATTATTCCTGGTGATGCAGCATCATTTGCATTGGGCCCGCTAGCAGCTCCATCGTCGGCTTTTCCAACAGGCCAAGGCTTTGCCTCTAGCTCAAACGGTTTTGGGGGCTTCTCAGTACCTGTAGATGAAAGCCAAGACACAACTGCGCTTTATGTCGACTTAGAAGCAGACATCACTGACGAGCTTACCTTACAAGCAGCTGTTCGTTATGAAGACTTCAATACTTTTGGCGATACAACCAACTATAAACTGGGTGGTTTATATCGCTTTACCGACACAACAGTACTTCGTGCAACCTACTCAACGGGCTTCCATGCCCCAACGACTGGTCAAGCTAACGTTACAAACGTAACAACGGCGTTCGATGAAAATGGCGACTTAACTGACCAAGGTACACTTCCTTTGTCATCTGCAGCCGGTCAGTTCGTAAATGCTCAGTTCAACAATCAATTTTCTTTAGGCCCAGAAGAAGCTGAGAACATTTCAATCGGTATTGGCTTTGAAATTGGTTCAGCAAGCTTCACGATCGATTACTTCAATATCGAGGTAGAAGATCGTATCGCGATTACTGACCAACAAGACTTTCAAGGTTTATTAACGCAAGTTGCTAACGCGAATGGCGTTGATCTAAGCGGCGGCACACAAACAAGCCAAGTCTTGAATGCGCTCAATGCAGCAGGAATCTTGAATGCAGCTGACTTCGTTGGTTCAGAAGATTTAGGTTCGTTCGGTTTCTTCGCAAACGATTTTGATACTGAAACAGAAGGCTTTGATGTTGTTGCTAACTTTCCAGTTGATCTCGGAAGTGGCTCAAGCTCACTCGCGCTTGCTGTTAACTACACTGATACAGAAGTAACTCGTCGTGGTAACTTGAGCGACCGTCGTCTGCTTCAGCTTGAAGAGAACTTACCGAACTTTAAAGGTAATCTTAGCTTTCGTCATTTCGAAGATAACTGGCGCGTATTGGCGCGAGCTAACTTCCACGACTCATATGTTGAAGCCCACCTTGATTCAGGTGACTTGATCATTGAGCCAGGTGGCGAAATCACATTTGATGTCGAGTTTGGCTATACCATCAGCGAGAAATTTGATGTTATCGCAGGTGTAACAAACATCTTCGATGCTCTACCTGATGAGAATGTGTTTTCTGGTGTTGCCGGATCTCAATTTCCAACAACTGCGCCATTCGGTTTCAATGGAGGTCAGTGGTACTTGCGAGCAAACTATAATTTCTAATTGTAGTTAAGGTATAAGCAGTACTAAAAATAGCCGCAGCCTAGTCTGCGGCTATTTTTTTGCCTATTGATTAGCAGCCTTGAGATTCATGATTTCTGCGTTCGGAATTTCAACCATTTTCGGCTATAGTCGAGGCATACAGCTGGCTCGGCATGCTTGATGACCTATCAATGCTCGCCTCGAGTTAATTCAAAACAAAATTAAATAAAGCGCTTTCGGTAATTATGGAAACTTTTGAGAACTTCGTTAACGCGATTAACAACATTGTATGGGGCGATTGGGGCCTCACGGTCTTTCCTGTATTAGTGATTCTATGCTTACTTGCAGGTTTGTTTTACACAATACAAACTCGCTTCGTTCAAGTAAGGATGTTTTCGGAGATGATCCATTTATTGAAGTCGAACAAGAGCTCGGCTCAAGGCATCTCTTCATTCCAAGCATTGGCCGTCTCACTATCCGGACGAGTCGGGACCGGTAATATAGCTGGCGTCGCAACAGCGATTGGCATTGGCGGGCCAGGGGCTATCTTCTGGATGTGGCTTGTGGCGATTCTCGGCGCGGCTACTGCCTATATTGAAGCCACGCTAGGCCAAATTTACAAAGAGACAGACGTTGAAACTGGTGAGTATCGCGGCGGGCCAGCATTCTATATCGAGCACGCTATGGGGAAAAAATGGTATGCCTGGATATTTGCGATTGCCACCATTATTGCTTGTGGATTGCTACTACCAACAGTTCAATCTAATGCGATCGGCGGCGCAATTGTGCAAACCTTAGGTGACGGCAGCAATATCGTTACGTCAATGGGCACCTTCGCGTCAATCAAAGTGATAACAGGGTCAGTGTTAATCATTTTGCTGGGCTTCATTATCTTTGGTGGCGTTAAACGAATCGCAAGTTTTGCACAGGTCGTTGTCCCATTCATGGCCCTTGCCTACATCCTAACTGCGCTGGTTATTATTGCGCTAAACCTGAATCAATTACCCTCAATTATCGCCATGATTTTCGGCGACGCTTTCACCCCTATGGCAGGCTTAGGCGCAGCGATTGGCATCGGTGTTAAGCGAGGAGTCTATTCAAACGAAGCCGGTCAAGGTACAGCACCGCATGCCGCGGCCGCAGCTGAAGTAGACCATCCTGCTCAACAAGGTTTGGTTCAATCATTCTCAATCTACATCGATACCCTATTCGTTTGTACTGCGACGGCGTTCATGATTTTGATCACTGGTACCTACAACGTTATTGATGGCAATGGCGGCTTTCTAATCCAGAACATTGCCGCTGGCATATCTCATGAAGGCCCTGCATTTACGCAGATGGCGATTGAAAGCGTCATGCCGAATGTCGGCAACCCTTTTATTGCCATATCGCTGTTCTTCTTCTCGTTCACAACACTGCTGGCTTATTACTACATTGCTGAAAGTAACGTGGCTTACATCCGTCGCTCATTTACACTGCCCGGCGCGATGATGATTCTAAAAATCGCCATTATTTCAGCGGTATTTTTCGGCACCGTAATAGAAGCAAAAATTGTATGGGCATTAGGTGATATCGGCTTAGGCATTATGGCCTGGGTAAATATAATCGGTATTCTGATCATATTCTTCATGGGTCGACCAGCAATGCGAGCGTTAAAAGACTACGAAGCTCAAAAGGCCGCTGGCGTTGAGAAGTACACCTTTGACCCTAAGAAATTAGGCATCAAGAATGCGCACTTTTGGGAAAATAAGTAACCACGCACTTATCGAAACACCAACAATAATACTTGGGCTAGCACTCCGTTAGCCCAAGTAAGAGAAGTTCGATCAATAGTGTTAGCGTCGCGTTTCTGGATAGGCTTTGAGAACTTACGCCTAAACAAAGCAAAATCTAATAAAGCAAGTCACGCTTAATTCAGGACGAATCGAGCTCTAACCTCGTAAGACTTTCCAAGCTTTGTATTGCGCTTAAGTCATTCTGAGCGGTATTCGCGTCACCCTGATCCGCAGTCCCTTCATCCTGAGGTGCAGTCCTCCGTCATCCTGAGCGCAGCGAAGGATCTCATGAATAGCGCTCTGAACCAGTAGATCCTTCGCTGCGCTCAGGATGACGATGAATGGCTAACTGGCTGAATCAACTGTTGCCGGCAAGCACAAAAAACTTAACTAAACAGAAACTGAAAACTGACTTAGCTAAAAACCATCTAACTAGCCATCATCAAGTAAGCGACGTAAGTCTGCGATCGCAGAATTTGCTCGCGCGATATACGAACTCATCACTAATGAATGATTTGCGAACATACCCATGCCTTTACCATTAAGAATCATTGGGCTGGTCACGTTTTGCTGTGTTGACTCTAATTCGCGCACTACTTGGCGTAATGTGGGGATCGCGTTCTTGTCACGTAATACTGGTCCGAAATCCACTTCAGCAGCGCGTAGAAAATGAATCAATGCCCACGCGGTTCCACGAGCTTCATAGAAGTTATCATCTATTTCAAAGAACGAGGTCTCGGCAATGATTTCTGATTCAGTGGCAGTGGATTGTTGAGCATTTGCATCGCCGGCCAAATCGGTATTCACGCGGATCTGTGGCCGAGCCTTGCTCAAACGCTGTGACAGAGAACCCAAACGCTTTTCGACCAAACTCAGCCATTCATTCAGGTTGTCAGCACGCGCGTAAAACTGCGCGTTGCGTTGTGATGGGTCACTCAAGCGAGCTAAATATTTGTTCAGAGCGTCCACGCCTTCTTGGTACTCACCTTCAGCCGAAGGAAACAACCACGAGGTGCTATCAACGTTGAACTTAGGCTCGGCAACTTCTAAGTCTGGGTCAGCAAGAGACTGCGTTTGCGAGCGGCTGTAGTCGTTTCTCATTGCTTTAGCCAAATCGCGAACCTGTTGCAATACTCCAAACTCCCAGTTAGGAACGTTGTCTAGAAAAACACTTGGAGGAGTGACATCATTCGAGAGATAGCCACCACGCTTGTCGAGCAGCGTTCTCACCGCACCGATTAGAGATTCGGTGGTGGCAACTCCAACAACAGGCTGAACGCTATCCTCTGATTTCAGCGATGTGGGATGCGCTGGCTCTTGGTTCCAATACCAGCCCAGCAACAAGAGTAAAACTAAAATAAGAATGGGTACGATAACCCAAGGCTTGCGGATGATTTCCATAATGACCCCAATGAATAATTTTTTACCGACAGCAGTAACGCTCTGCCTAAGCAATAATAGTATTTATTGGGATCTATCGCAGAAATATCAAGGCTCGTTTTGGAATAAGCTCTAAAGCGCTCTTAATCCACAGCCTTCCAGTCAAAAAAAATGACTATAGAACTTATGAGTTTCTAACGAACAGCTTTGCACGCCGCGGTAATCGCACTCCATTCGCCATTTTTAACCGCTGAACTTGGCGCAATCCAACTGCCACCAACACACATCACATTGGGTAAGGCTAGAAAGTCTTGATAGTTTGCTTCATTAACGCCACCTGTTGGGCAAAATTTCATTTCGCCAAATGGGCCACTGAAAGCTTTAAGAGCACTTATACCACCAACAACAGTGGCTGGGAATAATTTACATTCGCGCAATCCATACTCCATCGCCAACATAACTTCAGAGGCTGTAGCAACGCCAGGTAAATACGGTATGCCTTGCTCTTTAGCTGTTTTTAATAAACTCTCGGTGATTCCTGGGCTGATAATTGCGTCTACACCTGCTTTAACAACAGCAACCATTTGCGCGGGTAAATTAACAGTGCCGGCTAGCACGACCATCTCTGGAAAGTTCTGCTTGATCACTTCAATTGCTTTAACACCGTAAGCATTTCTCAAGGTAATTTCGATCACATTAACGCCACCGTCTAACAAGGCTTGCGCGAGAGACATAGCCTGCTCTTCGTTTTCGATTACCACTACCGGCATTACCTTTTGGTCGCCGATCATCTCACTTACTAATTGGGTTTTAGTCACCGGAATCTCCTTCACGTTTAAACTGTCGGTTGCCACTTGTTGTGCGCTACTATTTTGGGTCATGTTCTTGCTCTGTTTATTGACTGATAAATGATGCACCCAAGGTCGACTCACCGACTACCTGACGCATTTTTTCAAATAGGCCGCGGCCTAACGTTTGGGGAATTTGTGGCTCACTGGCTGGCTCTCGCTTACGAAGCTCTGCTTCATCGATAAGACAAGCCATCTCACCGGTATTGCAATCTACTCTTAAAATATCGCCTTCTTGCAAATAAGCTAATAAACCATCTTTCTTTGCTTCAGGACTAACATGCATGGCAGTAAGTACTTTACCTGAGGCTCCAGACATACGACCATCGGTCACCAGCGCCACCTTAAAGCCACGATCTTGCAAAATGCCGAGGTAAGGTGTGAGCTTATGAAGCTCTGGCATTCCATTCGCGGCAGGCCCTTGAAAACGCACCACCGCAATGTGATCACACTCGAGCTTACCTTCATCAAAAGCAACTTTAAGTTGATCTTGAGTTTCGAAAATTTTACAGGGCGCTTCGATCACCTGGTACTGCTTTTCAACCGCCGAAATTTTCACTACCCCAGTGCCAAGGTTGCCATGTACTGTTCGCATGCCACCTTCAACAGCGAATGGTTTTTTAGCAGTTGCCAAAATTGTATCGTCGCCACTTGTCGTAATCGGCTCGCCCCAAGAAATATTACGGTCTTCATCGATCTGCGGCTTGCGAGTATAAGCATCTAAGCCCTCGCCCATTACATTAACCACGTCTTCATTTAGCAAGTCTAGCGCGCGAAGCTCATTGACTAAGTAAGGCAAGCCACCGGCGGCCTCGAAATGATTAACATCAGCTTGGCCATTTGGATAAACATTAGCCAGCAGCGGCGTAAGGCGAGAAATCTCATCCATATCGTCCCAAGTGATTTGGATGCCAGCGGCGGCGGCCATTGCAATCAAGTGCAAAGTAAGATTAGTCGAGCCGCCAGTGGTCATCATCATCACCATAGCATTGACCATCGATTTTTCAGTAACCACTTCGGCCAATGGTCGATAGTTAGAACCCTTTGATGTTTGATCCAACAGCTTGCGCACTGATTCCCGAGTGAGCTCGGTTCTGAGCAGAGTTCCCGGATTCACAAACGAAGTACCGGCAAGCTGCAAGCCCAAGGCTTCCATCAGGGTTTGGTTGGTATTTGCAGTGCCGTAGAAGGTGCAAGTACCCGCGCTATGATAAGACGCGGATTCGCTCTCTAACAGCTTGGCTTTATCGATCTCGCCAGTAGCAAATTTCTGGCGCGCTAGGGCTTTTTCTTTATTAGGAATACCCGATGGCATCGGGCCAGCGGGCACAAACATCACTGGTAAGTGACCAAATTGCAGCGCGCCAATAACCAGCCCCGGCACAATCTTATCGCACACTCCCAGGCACATCACACCATCATAAACGTCGTGACTTAGAGACACCGCTGTTGCAAGAGCGATCACGTCGCGACTGAACAGGCTCATCTCCATTCCAGGTTGGCCTTGCGTGACCCCATCACACATTGCCGGTACACCGCCAGCTACTTGAGCGGTGGCCCCTTTGTCGCGGGCGGTTAGCTTAATGATATTCGGATACTGCGCAAATGGCTGATGTGCCGACAACATATCGTTGTAGGCTGTAATAATACCAATATTGGCGCCTTGCCCGGCTGGAATAGATTTCTTATCTTCAGCTGATTCGGCCGCAACAACATGAGCCCAATTGCTGCACGACAGCCGATCTGGAGCTGGCGGCGCATTACGCATTTCATCGATCATGGCAAGGTACTCGGCGCGAGTCTCCTTGCTGCGTTCGATAATGCGGTCGGTAATTTTTTTGATACTCATAATATTTTCTATGTCGCTAGCAAAAGGTAAGCAGGCTAGTCTGCGTAATACACGTTTAATGCGACTCGATCTTGAAAAATAGCGCTACGAATAGGCAGCTCAGTTTTTTCTCCGTCTTCACACGCTGATTCGAAAACGGTTTTCTTCGATTCGCCAGTGAAGTGTAAGGCAAGAAAGTCAGTGTTTAACAAGACTGGCAAGCTCCAAGTGACACGTTCAACTTGTGTGCTTGGCGAGTGACAGGTGAGTAAGGCGTCTTCAGATTCGATATCAACCAAGTCTGCAACATTATCAGC
>CAKZRZ010000140.1 GCA_937918955.1 uncultured Arenicella sp. | reverse complement strand
GATTGTGGAACGTTATGTTAAGGATGAGAAGGTTTTGGCGTTGCTTTGGGGCTATTTACAGCGCTATGTCAATGATGGAACAAAGTTCATCGATATTACCCAGGGCATCTCCTTGGGTTGTCCTTTATCACCATTAATGGGGGCCTTGTTCCTTAAACCGTTGGATGACAAAATGGTGCAATTGGGCTGTTTTTATGCCCGTTTTATGGATGATTGGGTGATTCTCGCACCGACTCGCTGGAAGTTACGGAAGGCGATTAAAGCGGTAAATGAGGTCATGTATGAGTTAAAAGTGCTACAACATCCAGATAAGACGTTTATCGGTAGGATAGCGCGGGGTTTTGATTTTCTCGGTTATTGGTTTTCTCCTTCTGGGTTGTTTGTAGCACCGAAAACGGTGGAACGAATGGTGGACAAGGTGTCTCGGCTTTATGAGCAAGGTGCGGATGAGATCCGGATTGAGACCTACCTTAAACACTGGTGGCAATGGGTTAGATGCGGGGTTGTGGGTTTGTGTAAAGAGTTTGGGGATGTTGGGTTGCACTTGGGTTTGTCCCTGATCTCCTTTCGGCTTGCCTTGAATTACGCTTAACCCAACCTTCCAGATCGGCGATCGCTTAACCCAACCTACAAGATCGGCGATCGCTCTGTCGATGCTCAGTTTGCGATCGCTGTCGTCAAAAATATTTTGTTTGCTCTCTGTTTTTAGATGTTCGTGGTTCCTTTGAGTTATGATTTTCGCTTTTTTTGTGCTGGTTTGTTTTTTGAATTATCTGTACTTTCTGAATCCGTTCCATGCTCCCAAGTTAAACTTCCACTTCGGGTTCTTGTTACCGATGTCAGGGGCAGTGTTTTTATTGTCTCGTTGCTCAACATCGCTCGTCGTTCATCCTTACTCAATCCTATGTTTGAGGCCTCCGTGCTCCAGTGAGGCCCCACTGACCCTATATGACCCAACTTTACAGCACATGTTAAACATGGTCGTTTTCTACCAAAAATACCATCCTCTAGATTCGGAAATTGATTCTTAATTCTACGTTCCGCGTGCAATCCCTCTTCACTATCATCTACAATATCGACTGTCTCTATTGGTTTGTTATATGCTTCTCCTAAGGCTTTTCGATATGTGTTTAACTTTATAATGTGTCTTCTTTCCCTATCTCGTGGAACGGTTCTGGTATCTACTGTTGTTAGTAGCTCACTAATCGGCACCTTGATATCCTTTAAATATTCGTTTGCCTTATTTGTGTTTCCAGCTACTACAATTTCTTTGTTTGTAGTTAGCGCCGCCTGGACTTCTTGAGGATCTATATCACTCTTTCGCAACAGGTGATAAAATAATGAGGACACCCATCGCAGTTCCTGTTCTTTTTTATTTGCAAAATTTCTTGGCTTACTAATCTGACTGGCCTCCATAAGCGTGTTTATCACATTTTTTTGTCCTTTTTTTATTTTGAGTTTTTTCGCATGTATAAATGTCATAATTTGCTTTCTTCCTCTGTCTAATCTATTCTTGAATTGGTTTGAGGAGGAATTATTTTCACTTTCATCGTCTGCATCCTCCTCTCTTTCACTAGGCGCTTTCCGTTTATTATTTGCATTTTTTGGCGCCATCCCCCCAATATCCACCAAAGTCACCGGATTCCCTCCGACAAAAGCATACAGATTCAACCCATCCACCGTACCTGCTGGATCAGGACTCATCCAGCGTCCCAACCAAGTACAGTAATATCGCATACCGTAATAGTACAGACCCGTGGTGTTATCTCTTTCCTTAAAGCTGTAGCGATAATACTTCGCCTTAATCTCTGTCTGGGATTGCGCCGCTATAATAGATGTCCCCCCATATGGATAATATTCCTCATAGGTGATCAGCTTTCCATCCTGATCCACCTCCAGCGTGCTGGAATTAAGATGATCCTGCAACTGGTATCGTTTCTGGGATATTGCCGGGCTGGATGAAGCCTTTTCCCCCGCCTGGTAACGCCAGATTACCGCCCCACCATTGGACTGAACACGCACCACCCGGTAATCCTCCACCGTCGTGACCTTACCGGCATGGGTTCTATTCTTCCTTCTGCGGATCTCATAGCTGCCCAAATAGATCACCTCATCGATCCATTGTTGGTCGCCATCATGTAACCGCTCAAACACTTTCCGAGTGCGTTGCCCACCAGCATCATACTGATAGTATTCCTGGTCATTGGGTTTCCCTGCACTACTTCTGTCAATCAGTACCACCGAATCCAAGTTATTGCGTTCGTTCCAGGTAATCCCTTGCAGTCCCTCCAACTTGGTCTGGTTGCCATTAGCATCCTGAGTATAGGTGATGGAATCGTCCGTAGACGACGGGGTGGTATTTTTTAGACCGCTCATCTTTAGCCTATTCGAGCGAGGCGTTCCGTCCGGGTCATCGATACCAAAACTACGAATAAAGGTAGAGCCACTTTTATACCCATGATGACGCTTTTGGGTCAGGTTCCCTCCCGCATCATATTGGTAGGTCTCGCTATAGCGTTGCAACGCAGTGCTATTACTCAGGGGTTGTACATTCACGGGCTGATACTCCAAAGCAGAACGCTTAAACATATCCTGCTGATACTTTTGAAACGTGCCTATATGCTCCCTTCCAGTGGCTTTAACTAGACGATAGAGGGAATCATGGGTGTATTCGCTGTTCCCATCCACCGCTTGACCATTAAAAAAGACTGTATCGATATGGTTCCTCGTGCGGCCCGTAACATTGCCCACCGGGTCGTAGGTATAGGTCAGGTCTTGCAAGACTTTGTTATCATCGACGCGAATGGTCTTAATCCCCACCAGACGGAAGGTCGTCGGCTCATAGGTATGGTTGGTGGTAGTGCCATTGCCTGAGCGCACAAAGACCGATTGCCCCCTAGCATTGTATTTCATCTGAGAAAAAGAGACGGCAGTGGCTTCGGTATCCTGCTCCTTATATTTCACTTCCAGGGCTTTCCCCCAACCATTCAGATAATAAGTAGGCCGAGTAATATTGCCATCTGGGTCTGTGGTTTGGATGGTTTCACCCACTGCATTGTGGTCTGTAAAAGAGGTGAATCGCTCCGATTCCAGTCCCTGGATACTACTTGTATTTATCTGCTCAATCTCAGACGGGCGTAGGGTTCCCGCTTCCACTGTTGCGATAACAGACCCGAAGTCACTGCTATCCCAGTTTGGTCTATCCTTGTAATTCTCGGTTAAAATTTTCAGGCTGGCCAAAGGTACGCCGGCAATGGAATAAAAAGGACTGGTGGAAAATCCCGATTGATCCAGCACGGCTATTGGCTTGCCGAGTAGGTTCCACTTTTTCAGGGCAGTTAGTTCGGAGTCCGTTTTACCCAAGACGTTGCCGTAGAGGGATTTAGTGGTGATGGTAGTACCCTCTGGCAAGAACTCCGCCCTCCCACTTACGGAGGTTTCTACTGGGCGATGAATGACATCGTAGGTGGTGCGATGGACAAATCCTCGGCTGTCTTTGCCATAGAAAGGATTGCCCACCGCATTGCTCAACCCCCAATGGGTACCAGCATCCACAGAGATGGTCTTGATGGCTTCATTTGCCAAGCTAAAAGTATGGTGGAAATTGTAGACTTTTGGATTTTGCACAAATAGCCGGCGATCTGCCTCGGTTAAGTTATTGCCACGAATATCCTTTTCAATATAGGTAGAATTGCGTTCCTTATTGATCACCTTGATCTGCTCCGTTTGCACCGTTCTGCCCAAGCTGTCATGATAAGCCAACAGAGGGGTATTGACCGCGTATGCCAATTTTTTCTTTTCCTTATCCTTTGCCTTTGTGCTTTTATTCTCGTAATAGGGAGAGACGAGCACAGCATCGTTTGCATCAAAATGCAGGTCGTTCCAAGGCGAGGGGATGAAGGCACCTGGTAGTTCAGCATAGAGGTATTGATTTAAGAATCCTGTTTGGACACTCGGCTTGTCTGAGGTGAAATAGCCAAAGAGGGACTTAGTGAGGTAGCCTTTAGGACTGATAGTAACCACCTCTCTACCCAAGGCATCATAGTACAAGGTACTGGAAACACCAGCCTGATTAAGGGCATCGCTATCGATATAGAGATATGTATCTGTGAAAAAGGGTTCGTACTGTTTGATCGGTTGGCCCTTATTGTTGTAGCGGGTAGCCCCTGTAGTTAGCCAAGCTGTATTTGCTGTGACCTGTTCTACTTGTTTTTTGTCGGCATCCCAAACAGAGACTTCCGTATCGGGCTGATTGACCAAGCTTTTGGCTTGGAGAACCCTGCCAAAACCATCGTTATAGGCGATCGCATATTGATATTCAGGTGATCGGGCTGGTGTTACCCTTTGGTGGACGTATTCTTTAGCACTCAGATGCAGGGAATAGACGGGTTTATTGTCCTTTTTCCATGCCATCAGGTCGTAATAGAAAAAAGTAGCCGCATTTTGCAGGTAGACCGCCGGATTATTAATAATATCCGCAACAGTTGGGTTGACTCGTACCTGATAAGTCGTTAACTCGTCAAACCCGATTTTCTGGTCTCCTTCGTCACCGTAATGACTGGTGACGATGACGAAACCAAGGGGGTCGAGCAAGACTTCGGAAATATTATTGTTGTTGTCCCTGATTATGACCGGGTGCAGGTGCTGATAGTCAATTTTCTCCACATTGACCTGATTTTGTAGCGCATCCGTTACCTGAACCGTCATCAGATTATATTTGTCATACTTATAGACCGTCTTAATGGGATCATTGCTTTGCCAACCGTCATAGTGGAAGGGATCGTAATGGTACTGAGGCAGGTAAAATGCCTCCTCACTAAAATAGCCTTGGAAAGCGCCTGGGTTCCAATAGCAGTGGTTATCGGTATCCTTGATATAACCCGACTCATTCTGCTGATCCAATTCAACGGTCAGGTCATCAGGAACGTCATCAGCTAAAAATTCCACAAAGCGAGTGCGACAGTGCAACAAAGGTAGGGTTACATTGCCCCAGTCCAGTTCCTCTTTTTTCACTGGGTCGAAGTAATAATTTTGTGACCAAGCGATCAGGTTCTTTTCCAACACTGGGAAACTGGCGGATTGGGTCTGTTCGTTATACAATTCTTTAAAGGTAAAGTAATCCCCAGCAGGTTTAATCTTCGGAACCTCGTAGGAACGACTTTCTGTCGGTACAGAGAGCAAAAAGCGATCGGGGTCAGTCTGATCAACGTAAGTCTGCGTCGCGTAGGTAAACCGGATTTCCTGTTGTTGCTGGGCTGTTTGGGGTACATTTTCATAGAGGTAGAGGTTGGGTTCTTCCCCTTGGGTTGCGGTATCTGGATTGGGTATTGTCTGATCGGCAGGAACCTCCCTACGGGCGTAAGCGATCACGCAGGATTTAGTCACCGCACCGTAGTCATCTACTTCCAAGACAAAATTATGGGCACAATGAGGGTCATCGGCATTGCGCTCATAATCGTAAGAGATGCTTTCGAGTGTGTGTGTGAAAAAGATGCCGTACAGATTATGACCCACTGCCTGTAATTCTTTGACTCGCATCCGGGTCTGACTCACTGAATATGGGGTTTCCTGCCAACTTGTCCCGTCTTTGCCGTAGACCTCATGACGCATCACCGTACCGAAGAGAGCCACATGGGCAAGACGCACCGTCTTCGGATCGGGTGTCCCCGGCAACATCTGGAAATCAGTACCGGGCATCGGATAGGTCTTGCGATCGCCCTGCCAATATTCCTTTTTGTATTCCTCTAATAAGTCCTGTTCCTGCTCGTAAGCACTGGTGTGATACCAAGTCTTGCTAAAGGAAGGAGGGGAATGATAAGCAGAATCAGTAGAAAAGTCATCGATGGTTTCTGTATCCTGCATATCCACCCGTCCAAAACCACGAAACTCTTGCTCTTCTCCGTCATAATAACCGTGATGGTAGGCATGGTGTTGAACTAAGGTCGTCTTGGAAATCAGATCTCGATGGGTCACCTCGGCAACCACTTGCACAGGAAAGGGCAGGCTGGTAATCCAGGGTAGTCCAGCTTGCTTGTCCTGGAGATAATAATCTACTGAACTGCGGTAGGAGATCTCCGTTTCTGCCCCTAAATTATTAATAATCTTTTGTAGCAAATAGGGCTTTTGTTGCTGGCCAAAATCGTAATACCAACGTTTTGGCGCAGGAAAGGCGTGCTCCTTACTGAGGACAAGACAGGTGGTTCCCCTGGCAAACAGATCCGCAAAACTAATCTGGTCCAGATCCGAGAACTGAAGAATGTCGGCAGGAAAAGGAATTTCTATGGGAGCCGACCAGGCATTGCCGCTTTGGTTGAAGTAAATTTTGACATGATCCAAGTAAAAATAGAGCATATCCTTGCTCCCAGAGCCATCCAGGTCAGCAAAGAAAAGCCGCTTGGTGTTAAAATCTGCTCCCAGATCGGGACAATTTCCCATGGTAATGGGCTTATCAAACTTGCCATAACCGAGGCTGGGCCAGTAGGTTATCTTGTTTTGTTGCACTCGGACAATATCGGGGGTGCCATTGCCGGAGATATCCATCAAGTTGGTGAATTCCTGTTCTGCCCTCTCTAATCGGGGAGGAAGGGTAGCCGTAGCCGTATCGGAATGGGTGGCGAAGAGGGCATTGCCAAATCCCTCCCCTTTTCGGGAAGGATAGACCCGCACCTCATTGCCATTTAAAAGCATCAGGTCGGCCAAGCCCTTGCCTGTGAGATCGCCAAACTCTTGGTAGGCCTGGTGGTAATCGGAGGGAAAGGCGGTAAATTCTTGGTAATCCTGCCAACCTTTGACACCATGGGTCTCATAAAAGCCTTTGATCGCATCGCTGGCTATGACCAAATCCAGTTGCCCATCTCCAGTAATGTTGCGCAGGGCCATTTCCCCAGACTGGATACCAGGAACCAGGGGAAAGGAAGTCAACCGCTTAGGTGCAGCGTAGGACAGGGTGGCAGTAGCTGCGGGAACCGTGAGATCGGTACTATTTAATCTGGGAGGCTCTGTACTTCCATTTTTAGGTGTTAGGATCGGTTCTTGATAATAGGCGGCGCGATCGGCCACGTAGAGGATTCCCGCAATGCCTTCTCCATAAAGGTCAACAAAATTATAAGGGGCCTGTTCCATGCCAGGCAGCGGGCGATCGCCTTCCTGTTCTATTTCTGTGAACCCATGACCGGTAGGATCAAAGCTTTGGTATTTCAAATCTAAAGGGGGTAAAGCCTTGTTGGTATAGGTAGAGCTACTGGTATCGTAGTAAAAGCCAATCTCTTCTATCGAGGTTAGATGACTTAATTTCGTTTTTGCATCCGACCCATAGGAATACGCACTTGCTTTGACCAACACTGGTTCTGTGGTGCCAAATTCGTCGAGAAACCGATGAAAGCACAAGGTATGGAAACAGCGCCTCATGGTCCTGACCTCAAAGGTAGCGCGGTACATGGAAAAGGGATCGGGACGGTAGGCCCAGGCTTTGGTAGGCTTATAGGGTGTTAGATTCGTCCCGACAATGACCGCATCAATGTCATATTCTCCATAATCAAAGACGATCTCAAAGTGCCAGTCTCCTTTATTAGCATCTTTAATGCCTGGATGATTGGTTAAGATCATCGAACCCGCTACCGGGTCTTTGTAGCCGTAGCGAACAAATTGTATGTATTTATTAGCCGTAACGACTCGATTCTCTTCAGAAACTGTATTTTTTGGAACGTTATCGCTGTTTTCTTCTTTGTAGAAAAAGAGCTGGTGGTCGCCAGTGGGATTATAATTTTCTTCCAGTAACCATTCGAAGATCTTGTCAGGGGAGGAGGGATCAGAAATCACCGCTTGTTCCCGTTTCCCAAAGATACTGATCATATGGTTGGCATGGGTGATCTTCCAAAAGGACTGACTTCCTGTCGTTCCCTCAGGAGCTTGCCAATATTCTATGAGATCAAAGCTACTTTCAGTACGGACATAGTATTTTTGAATGGTATAGAGAATCGAATTGAGGGGAGCTATTCGAGTTCCCTCTTGAATGGGGACCAGGTCTTCGCCTCCGTAAAGAAAAGTATCACTGGCATTGTAGCGGGGAAGCCCTTTGGAGGTCTTTCGGGAAATCTTGGCCAGGGAAGGCGACCATCCCATGCCGAAACAGCCATTGCCACTGCCAGAACTATAGGAAAGGCTCAGGCTGGGGGCAAAGTCTCGGCATGGGCTTGCATAAATGGGCAGCGATAGAGCGGAAGTGCCCGTGAAGCCATTGGCCTCAAATTTTTCTCCTATACCTTCAATGGCACCTCCCCCTTTGGGCAGATCCAATTTTTGTACGGCAATTTTTGAATTTCCGTCTCTTGATATATTTGTCATAAATTTCTCTGCCACAGCACCATTGAAGGAGATTGGCACACAGATATCTATCAGGTGCAAGCACTCCATCTCTGGGTTTGCCCAGCCTCTCAATGTTGTTATTCTACTCAAAATTCACCTCAAAACCCAACAACAAAGGCATGTCATTTTATATTGGGGTAAAGCAATTTCAAGTTCAGAACTTATCAAATCTTGATAGATAGATGCTGGTCAAGGTTGCTGTTACGTGATCAAAACAGACTTTGTTCGCCTAAGAGGAGCAAAAGCCTATGGTTTCATAGGAGCAACCCACAGACGGCGATCGCCTTTGTGCTGCCCGTCAATGGAGGCGAGGCATTAACTATCTTGGCAAGTGTTTTATTAGGAACTTCTCTGCCGATCTTACCCCTACAAATTCTCTGGCTCAATATGGTAAGTTCTTCTGCCCTTTCAATTCCACTGGCATTTGACCACCAGACTCAAGATGTCATGGGGCAATCACCTCGCGATCCCAAACAACCATTACTAGGAGGTAGTATTTTACGGCGAATTCTGCTCATTTCCCTGTTTAATTGGGCGATCACCTTTGGCATCTTTGAATGGATCGTCAATTCTACTGCTAATGAAATCTTGGCGCGAACTATGGCAGTTCAGGCTTTAGTTGCTGCGGAAATTTTTTACCTCTTAAGTATTAGCCAGCTTGTACCTTCGTTCTGGATCAGGTTACGTAATCGAAAACAATCCGAGCATCAGGCGATCGCTTATTCGGCGGCAATTGGAATTGCTATTGTCGTAATTCTGCAAATTCTCTTCAGTCAGTGGTCAATTTTAAATCCCCTATTCGACACCACCCCTTTGAATTTAACTCAAGGTTTAATTTGCGTAACTGTCGGACTGCCAGTTGGGGTTTTGGGTCGCTTATTCAAACGCTTCGATCCTCTATAATTGTTTCTTCATTACTCAAATATTTTTAGTACGAAGGTCGTTACTTAACCTAAGATCGCCTAATATTAAGGATCATAATCCTCTTTGGACTTTGGACAAACAGCAAAATGATTCGCGAATACCAATCGCGAATTTTTTCTCAATAATGAGCTTGATTATTAGCCTGATTAAACCGCAATCGCTGGTGATGGTTCTGGCTTGTTCTCTTTTTTGCCTTTTTTAATGACCTCATGACGAGTTCTTTTAGCTTGAATCATGCCCTCCGTTCGGCCTCTAGAAAAACCTCGACGTTGGGGAGAATTAGCTGGTGTCCCCATCTCCGTAATTATTCGATTCATATCGCGCTGAACCAGGCTGGGAGTAAGAAAACCCTCGGTTTTTTGAGGCAGATAACGTTCCCAGCGACGGGGTAAGGTAAGGGCTAATTTTCTGGCTGCCCACAGTTGAACATAAGCCAAAAAGCTCAGTTGCACCCAATTCTCTTCATGTTCGACTTTGGGAGTACCACTGGCATTGAGCAACAATCTTTGTTTACCAAAACGCAGTAGGTGTTCGATATTATATCGTTGTCGATAAGCTTGATAACCTTCAGTGATTGTCAATTCCGACCGACGTTGACCCATCATAATCAACCACATCGGTTTCCAGATTCTAATTCCTTCGTACGTGGTAACTTGTATCTGCATTAAAGTGAAGGGATTACGATGCATGGGAGAGTCATGAGAACCACGCATCAACATATCTGACCAGCCAGCAATCCTCACCTTGAGTAATCGACCTTTCTTAGTGGTGAAGTCAGTTTGAACTACTTCATTTGGTGAGTGCCAAGTAGCTTCATCTTTCAAGTCAAATTTGGCTCCGTACCATCTAGGATGCCCCTTAGAAGATTTTGATGTGGGTTCAGGAGACTGATAGAAAACGCGATTACTTCTAACTCTGGTTACCACGACTAGATTGTGATGTTGTTCTTGCTCGGCCAGAAAAGTTTTAGCCGAGTAATCACTGTCTACTACTACTACTGATAAATGATTCGACCAAGGCAAATTTTCATTGGTCAAAATCTGCTTTAGTTGTTGTGAACCAACTTGTTTGCCTGTTTGGTCACTTTTGACTCGCTCCACCGTTAAAGGAATTGCCCACGGAACATCACCCGTCTCTTCTCTTTCAGGGAGAGATGTTAAGACTGAATAAGAATGTCCGATATTGATTGGTTTATTCCCTTTCACTGTGTTGGGCTGATAGATTATAGTTCTCTCTTCTAAGGTTTGGGCATAGGGTCGTGGCAGAGGTGTCACATCTATTGCCCACAAGTAAAATTGCTTTTGTTGAGGAGTTGGAATTAGCTCTGCAATAGCTAGAGTGCGGGCTTCGATTTGGGCTTTTTGGCACTTGATGGCTTCAATGGAGTTGCTTGGTGATAAGGCTCGATAGGCTTGAATCCCTTTGTACAACGCACTATATTCTCTAGGGAATAGAGGTGAAAGGCTCAGTTCAACTGGCGAACGCGCTGTGGTGTTGGCAGTGATGGCATCTACCAGTTCCATTATTGTATCTCGTCTATAGTTAAAACTTTGGTACAGTTTTTCTCGAAACTGCTTCAACTCTTGTTGAGATTGATTATAGTTGTTTTGGGGCATCGGTAATGGATGTAGATTGAAATTGGTTTGGACAAACTCAGATCAATCTTCTCATTTCTGTCGCCCCTTCTTTTTGGACTCAGTTCGCCAATCTCACTCGCGAATTATTTTCTCTTTTTGTCCAAAGTCCAA
>CAKZRZ010000139.1 GCA_937918955.1 uncultured Arenicella sp. | reverse complement strand
AACGGGTTTAAATAATTTGACTTAAGCGGTGCTTATTCAGAATCGCCATTAGATCATCATCGAGGGTTAAACGTTGACCT
This sequence comes from uncultured Arenicella sp., assembly GCA_937918955.1. Classification (GTDB taxonomy): domain Bacteria; phylum Pseudomonadota; class Gammaproteobacteria; order Arenicellales; family Arenicellaceae; genus Arenicella. Next base: position 2,510 of record CAKZRZ010000139.1, on the reverse strand, counting down.
TTTTTGAAATCATAATGCACCATTCTTGCTTTCGCTTGAGCCGCTATCAGATTCATTTTTTCACTAAAAATGGCATGTTCAACCCAAAACTCATTCGTCTCAATTTCACTTACAGCAGTCCCTATAAGCAAAGTGTCTGGATAGCTTACCGATACTTTAAACCGACAACTAGTCTCTGCGAGCGCAAGCCCTGACACCATTTCGCTCGACGGATCAGCGCCAAAATTTGGGAACAATAGTCGAATAAACTCAATTCGTGCTGTCTCGCAATAGCGGAAGTACTTAGTATTATTAACATGATTCATTGAATCCATGTCGCCCCAGACCACAGTTTGGGTATGTACTATTGGGTAATCGCTTAGCGCGCTTGGTTTACTAGTCATGTTTTAGAGAGGGTCAAGTTAAATTGCGTAGATCGTACCTAAACCAGATCGTATCTGAAAAGGAAAACAGTAGTGTCAAAGCGATTCAAGTAGACTAGAGAATTACGCATCAGCCAGATCAGATTATGAGCACCTTATCGCACCTAAAAGTTCTAGACCTATCGCGCGTACTTGCAGGCCCTTGGGCAAGCCAACTATTAGCCGATATGGGAGCAGAAGTCATTAAAATTGAGAGACCGGATGTTGGCGACGACACACGCCAATGGGGGCCTCCCTACTTAAACGATGATGCTGGAAATGAAACCAGCGAATCAGCCTATTTTCTAAGTGCAAACCGTGGAAAAAAGTCGGTCTGTATAGATATTAAATCCGAGCTAGGCCAGGAACAATTGCGGTCACTAGTTTGCCAATGTGATGTATTAATTGAAAATTTTAAGGTTGGAGGCTTAGCAAAATACGGCTTAGACTTCGAATCAGTGCGCACCTTAAACCCTAGACTTGTTTACTGTTCTATAACCGGGTTCGGGCAAACAGGCCCTTACAAAAATCGTTTGGGCTATGACTTTTTGATTCAAGCTATGGGGGGCCTAATGAGTATTACTGGCGAAGCGGATTCGGCTGGGGGACAACCACAGAAAGTAGGCGTTGCCCTAAGTGATATCATGACCGGGCTCTATGCTTCTAACGCGATCTTGGCTGCCCTAGCTGAGCGTGAACACTCTCAGTTAGGCCAACACATTGATCTGAGTCTATTTGACGTCACCGCAGCGACACTTGCGAATCAAGCCAGTAATTACCTTGTGGGCAATAAAGTCCCTGAGAGAATGGGCAATGCTCATCCGAATATCGTACCCTATCAGTCCTTCAAAACTAGCGATGGCTATATTGTCGTCACGGTTGGTAACGATAAACAATTCGAGAGTTTTGCTAGAGTATTAGCGAAGCCCGAACTCAGTAAAGATCTAAGGTTTTCAACTAATGCCAAACGAGTAGAGCATCGCGAAGAACTGTTGGGTTTGATTGATGAGATCCTAATTACACAGCCCCGAGATCACTGGCTAACTCTGTGTGAAGACCAAGAGGTGCCTGCGGGGCCGATCAATACTATCGACGAAGTAATGAGCGACCCTCAGATCGAAGCACGCGGAATGCGAATTACTTTGGATCACTCTGACAAGGCGAAGCTAGAGATGCTGGGCAACCCGATAAAATTTTCGCGAACCCCGATTTGCTATAAAAACGCAGCGCCGAAACTAGGTTCTGACACTGAGGGAGTGCTCGGGACGACAGTGCTTGGGACGAAAGTGCTCGGGACGAAAGCACTCGATACCCTGACACCTACCGAGAACCGTGGACCACAAAATTAACCTTTAGCTCCACTGAGCTAAGATCTCATCAGCACTTGCTACCGACTTCAGTTCAACCTCAGATTCGGTGCGGCTAAACTTAGGCGCCGGCGCGGGTTGCGTTACCCCATTTAGCTCAATGTAAGCTTCTCTGGCCTGCATATGGTGATGATCTGGCGCTTGCGTATAATCCAATACAGGCGCGAAGCATACATCAGTACCCTCAAGTAGGTCACACCATTGCTGCTGGCTTTTAGTGCTCACAATAGCTGCGAGTTTGGCTTTTAGCTCTGGCCATTTTCTTGGGTCGTTCTGCTTAGCAAAATCGTCTTGATCCAAACCCATTTTTTCAATCATCAGTGCATAAAAATGAGGCTCAATCGCGCCTAGGGTGATGTATTTACCATCACTGGTTTCATAGCTATCGTAAAAGTGAGCCGCAGAATCGAGTAGATTCGAAGCCCTACGCGGTGACCACGCGCCTATGTTACTCAAGGTATAAAAAATGGACATCAAGTTCGCCGTGCCTTCGGTAATCGCTGCATCAACCACTTGACCTTTACCCGACATTTTAGACTCATGAAGCGCAGCCAAAACGCCCATAATCAAAAACATGGTGCCGCCACCATAATCGCCAACCAGATTTAACGGCGGCACTGGTGCACTATCACTGCGACCGATTGCATTTAGAGCGCCAGTTAGCGCGATATAATTGATATCGTGCCCTGCTGCTTTTGAAAGCGGGCCGGTTTGGCCCCAACCAGTCATACGACCGTAAACA
>CAKZRZ010000138.1 GCA_937918955.1 uncultured Arenicella sp. | reverse complement strand
TAGTGTTGGTGGCAGCGATGAACACACGATTACCGTTGCGCAAATGCCTACGCACGCACACACGACGCAACCGCATGCGCATACGACGTTGCCACACTCGCACACATATTTTCAACCCGTTATCAATGTCGACATCGAAGCCCCGGGTGTTCCAGACCTTTTCGGCGCGGGGTCACCTTTCGTTGCTCAAGTTACGAGTTTTGAAGATGTCAGCATACAACCCGCGACGGTCACCGTCGACGCTGTTGGTGGTGACGAACCGATTCCTATTTTGCCCAGTTTTTACAGTTTAATTTACGTGATATTCGCGCGATGACATGACAAGCGAACGTCAAAAAAAACGCGGGTGGTTAATACCAGATGCGCACTTGCCACCAACAGATGCGTGCATTCGCGTCTACTATCCCGATGCCCCCGCATACCGCGCAGCTTTGCTTGGTGCAATTTGGGAACTTGGCAAGTGGTATAACTGGGAACGCGATGCGTCACGACGCGCCCGTGAAGTCGCAGCGCGGTGGCGTGAAGCGTTAACGAAAATTGATGCATGCGAAGAGGACGGTGTGGACTGCTGTGACAAAGTCATCATCATCTTGAATCAAGTTTCGTATGCGAATTATGTTCGCATACATAGCGAAGCGAACATGTTGTTTCAGCAGTGGCAAAACACGACAAACATCAGTGAAATCAACACTTACATCACGAATGTGTATGCTGGTGAGAGTAGTGAAGAGAACTTGTGTTACGCTGCAATGGTGTTAGTGAACGCAACGATTGAAGACATCATCGCGCGTAAAGAGAACGAATCACGCGACAACATCATCTTGCTTGCAGCGACGATGGTCGCCATCGCCACCGCCGCGCTGGCATTCGCTATTCCCGTTGCATCGGCGTTCGCAGCTGCGACGGGAGCTGCGCTTGGCAGCATTGTCTTCACTGGTTTCAATGTGTACACAATTGAGCAAATTCGCAACGCGAATGTGAACGCGATTGTGAACGCTGTCTATTGCGCACTGCGAAACACCAGCACCGCTTACGATGCAATGTCGCTTGCCCCCGCGCCCGCCTCGCTTTCGGGCGTTGAGCTTGAGATTTACAATCGCATCGCTGCTGCTTTCAACGCGCCGGAGTCAAACGACAAGCTGCGTTTTTGGCAGTCGTGGCTCAACATCTTAGGTGAGTCGCGCAAAATCGATAAGCGCGCAAGCATTTGCGCTTGCGTGCAAACGTATACTAGAGTCATCAACTTCGACTCGCTTATGCCAGATTCCTTGACATTTGGCACAGTCGTCACGGGCGCGGGTCGCGACGGTTCAAACGCGATTTACACGCAAGTCATCACAACAACAACAGCGCGCACATATATCGTAGAGTTCACAATCAACATGCCAACTAACGCCCGTGTGAAAAAACTCAAGCTTTGGGTGCGACGGACGGGAAACTTAAATGATATTCGTCCTTTCGTGAACGATTCGAGAATCGGCACAATCAGTGTCGGCAGCGCGTGGACTTATCGCGAGTTTGCTTGTGACATCGCAGCGAGCAACGTAGCCAAGATTACGTTTTCCTACGCTGCCGCCGCATCAAGTTCTTACACGATGTTTCACTATTTCGACGACATTGAAATCGAATACGAGGCGTAAAAAATGGACTTGTTTGAAATGATTGTCATGCAAGCACCAAACTTCATTGGTCTTGTAATTGCGATACTAATACTTGTATCAGACAACAAAAGCAAACAGCAGACGATTGACAAGCTGGTGGACATCATCGTGACACGCGCATATTGCGATGACGACGACGACCACGCATAGCCCCCTTGCCCCCGCGTTTCACGTCAAGGGCGGCGAAGCCGCCGCCGCCGCTTTGAGTGGAACGGCGCAAGCCAAAAGCGGCGGCGGTCGTGACCCTTGACGATTACTTGTCGATAAGTTTTGCAACCGAAAAGCTAGACATGCAAGCGAAAAACAAACGTGTTTTTCGCTTTCGCTTTTTTTTTGCGTTTTTAAACGTCTTGACACAACAATGATAAGCTTATTACTATAAATGCAAGCGCGGTTCACAATCCCCGCCGCGCGCTTATTAGAGTAGGGGAGTAGGGAGTTAAGGTTAGTATGAAAACGTTCAAACTTTTCGGGCATTCATGTCGCGTTTACGATGACGCATATGCGGACATCGTAGCATGTAGTAACGAGATGATTGAAGCTATGCTGAGCTTTGATAGGATGCTCGCACTACGCAAGTCAGACCAGTTGTGGTCTTTGCTTCTTGATAACACCTACGGTGACAAGCGCGCGAAACGCATGATTGGTTTTATCTATAGCATAAAGGTTCGCTTGTTTCACGGGGGGATGGAAAAATGATTAAAATCAAAATGTTTGGTAAGCAGCTTAGTGTAAATAGGGCATACTATAATGCTCTGCTAGGTAACTATAACGAGCTAAAGGATTTATTGCTCGTTTCAGAAAATTACCACGCGATGCGTTGCATCGCCTCCATTGTCTCGATGCTATCGTCATCTAGTCCGACATCAGCTAACACTAGGTTTGTAATTGATGTGTGTCGCTTTGTATTAAGGGACATTCTGGAAGAAAAGGATTCCAGAGCTATACATGAACGCATAACTCAACTTGAGTTATCGAAATATTCGACGTATGACTACGACTATGTGGTCAAAAGAGTCAATGTATGGACGGGCGAGACTGAAGAGGTCACGCCCCGTAAGTTTGAGGTCTAAATAAATGAGAGAAAAACGGTACTTTCAAATTTTGAGTCTTCTGTCTTCGAATCGGAAGAGAGAATTCATAACCGTGACTGAATTTTCGAAATACTACAATGTCTCTACTGTCACCGCGCGCAAGTGGTTAGAACGCGCCCGTGCCGATGGGCTTCTGGATGTTGTATATGAAGAGTACCGAAATGTGCCGACCCCGCGCGGTATTCTTGTCACGTCGAAATACTTTATAAATCCAGCGGGGTGTGAGTGGCTTCGGGCGTATAATGAAGCTCGCACCCGTAGTAACAAAAAGCGCGCGTAAGCGCGCATCATCGCCGCCCCTTCGGGGGCGGCTTGTTCTTTATATAGACTAGTAGCATAAACTAGTCTTCAGAGTAGTAAAAAGCATTGCAAAAAAGACAAGAAAGTGCAAAAAAGTGTGCAGAAATGGCATTGTTTTGCGTGGAAAAAACGAAATAGACATTTTATGGACTCGCACACACTGCAGAACGTATCAATGTGAAGAGTGCGCACGAATGAACACAAGCGCACACTACTCGCGTATACTGCGATTCATGCGCACGCATAAAGAAGAGACTTGGTACTTTGAGACCTATACGGCGCATGAAAAGTGTCGCACATTCGAGTCGTCGCTTGTGAATTTACGTCGCGGTATCAAGCGTGTGTTGCAAGAAAAACGCAACAAAAATAAGCTCAAAGCGCACTACTTTGTGAAGATATTCGAATATCACAGAAATGGTGCGCTGCATATACACATGCTTACGAATATCACGCTTGCGAAAAAATTCAACAGCGAGGGCGTTGGTCGCCTCAATGACATCGCCCGCAAGGCAGGCATGGGTTACAAAGCAAATGCGCTTCTGATGAATTCTGCCATTGGGGCGGCAAAGTATGTCACAAAATACATGATTAAGTCTGCACATAGCGAGTTTCCGAAGTGTTTCAGACGTATTGATTACAGTCGCAACTTCAATGTTTCGTATGAAAGAACGCAAAGCGACCGTGACTGGATTGTGTATACGAAGCGAGATGTAACTGAAATCGCTTATCAGCTTGCCGAAGACGCGCGTGAATACAGACTTATCAATGCTTCTGGAAAAGAGTTGACTTACGAGGATATAGCTCAACTCTTGTATGAAGATTGTACATAATGTCATATTGACAAGTTCTTAAAATGAGTGTTACTTTAAAGTGGACTTTAAAAATTGAAGGGAAAGGGTTCACTACTATGACACAAGTAACACTTCACATAGCACAGAACGACCACGATGGTGAACGTTCTGGCACATCGATTAACTGGTCAGCTATCAATGAAACAAACTTCGTCGACGCTTTCGCGAACATGGCAATAATGCAAGCTCGCATTGATGCCCTTACGCTGGGAACTGTCGCCGAACGTACCGTGACCTTTAGAACTCGTGTTTCGAACGCCGCTGCCACAAGTCCAAATGCGCAGCGCGAAACAAAATGGCTTGTGGTGTATGAAGATATCACTCAAGAAATTACGTCGGGCGTTCCTAATCTTGGCTACGGCAAGCTGTTTACTCTTGAAATTCCTTGCGCTGACTTGTCGCTGCTAAGAACCAATAGCGATGAGATTGATTACTCGAATGCTGCTTACACCGCGTTTAAGACAGCATTCGAGACACATGCGCGCAGTCCATACGGTGGCAGTGTGCGCATTCGTGTTGTGCGTCATGTCGGACGTAACGTATAGCAAGTATAAGTTTCACACGCCAGACGAGAGTAGCGAGTATGTTACTCTCGTCTTTTCTGTTAACCGCGCGCTTACACCGCATATTATCGGGGCAATTTCACTGTTGGCAAACACCAGCGTCTGGAAACAAGTTGGCACAATGGCGGTGACAGCAGCAAGCGAGTACATTTCGGAGTCAATTGAAACGATGTCAACGTTGTGCGGTCTTGTGGTAGCGTCGACTCATGTTCCCAGCAACGCACTTCTTTGTGATGGCGCAACGTACGCCCGTGATGACTACCCGCGATTGTGGGAAGTGTTACCAACATTAATGAAAACGTCGACGACACTGACCGTGCCCGATTTACGCGAACGTTTTGTTCGCGGCGGGGCGGGGCTAAGTGATGTTGGTAGTGTTGGTGGCAGCGATGAACACACGATTACCGTTGCGCAAATGCCTACGCACGCACACACGACGCAACCGCATGCGCATACGACGTTGCCACACTCGCACACATATTTTCAACCCGTTATCAATGTCGACATCGAAGC
>CAKZRZ010000137.1 GCA_937918955.1 uncultured Arenicella sp. | reverse complement strand
CCAAGGACTGGGGTATAGGCCCTCGATCGTTAGCTGGTAATGGTAATCGGCGTTGTTTCCTAAATTGATGCAGCTTGAATGGAACTAATTGAAAACCCAGTGATCTGATCACCACCATCCCCCTCAAGTCTGCATCATGGGTAAAGCGCTTCACCCCATCACCAATTGGCCTCAATACAACAGGTCTCTGATCAACCGTGGCTCTCTCACTTTCTGGGTTGATGCCGAGGCAATGGATAACTGGTTCCACCAAGTCCATCACGGAAAACGGGGACGCAGCCAGCTCTACACCGACCAGAGCATCTGTACCTTTCTGATGCTCAAAGGGATTTTCAGCCTCACGCTGCGAGCCACTCAGGGGCTACTCGACTCCCTGTTCGAGCTGATGAATGTGCCGCTGTGTGCCCCGGACTACAGCTGTGTCAGCAAGCGCGCACGCACAGTGAAGGTGGCCTATCGGCAGCCCCCTAAGGGGCGTATTACCGACCTGGTTATCGACTCGACGGGTCTGAAAGTGTTTGGCGAAGGCGAGTGGAAAGTCAGAAAACACGGCGCTGAGAAACGTCGAGTCTGGCGCAAGTTACATCTGGCGGTAGACCCGGTGACTCACGATATCGTGGCGGCAGAAGTGTCGCTGGAGAATGTGCATGACGCAGAGGTGTTGCCGACCTTGCTCAATCCTCTGCGTCGCAAGCTGGGGCGTGTTTACGCGGATGGCGCCTATGACAGCAAAGCCAGCCATCGGTTGATTACGCGTAAAGGGGCGACGGCGTGTATCCCGCCTCGCAAAAACGCAGGACTATGGAAAAAGGGCCATCCGAGAAATGAGGCGGTGCAGGTGATGCGCAAGGAAGGGCTGGCGCACTGGAAAAAGATGTCGGGGTATCACCTTCGTTCGCTGGCAGAGACAGCGATGTTCCGGTTCAAACAGTTAATGGCAGGCCAAATCACCCTGCGAAAATACAATGGTCAAGTGGGAGAAGTGATGGCGTATGTGAGCGCGATGAACAAACTGAACACCCTTGGTCTGCTTGTAAGAAAGCCCCGAGTGTAGCGGTCACCCGGGGCTGGGGAAGTCATGACTTGCTGGCTGATTTGGGAAACAACGCCATGGTAATCCTTATCCGCAGCTTATTAACTAGCTGTTCAAAGCGAGCCGGCTCGTCTTACTCAGACCAGCCAGCAGGTTGTTTACCCTTGGTAGATTGCTCCAGCCACTAATACAGTTTCACTTTAGTTACTCTTGGAGCTCATCCATTTTTCTTGGAGTACCAACATCAACTTTATTATGGGGAGCCTTCATTAAAGATGATAAGGATTTAAACTCTCTATATTCATCACGACTCAACGTCGGTAGCAAAAACAATAGAATTCTATTCAAGTCACTTTCATGGCAATATATATTCGCGAACCCAGAGTAACCAAATGGAACAGTTTCAAATCTAATATAGGATATATCTCTAACCACTTTAACAAGATTAACCTTGTCTTTGTTAAATAGAGTGTAATCTGTGGTAACTTCCTTTTTGAAATTAGTAAAAAAGAATGCAAAAAGTGCCATACCACCTGCACCAACTAGAGCAATAGGCCCTAAAATAGTAACAGCTATTACGCATACCCCTCCCCCTAACCAAGCCAGCACACGCACTATGTCGTAAGCCATTTCAGGTATCGCATCCTGATAAGTTGTGATGAGGCCTTCAGTTGTCATTCGATAATGGTAGTTTTTATCAGCCAGCCATAAATAACGAGAAAACAGAGCAACCAAAATACTAACAATTATAAACCCCCAGCCAGAGTTGCTACCTCCATATAAAAAAAACGTACCAACAAGAAACAATATCCCCATAGGGAACAATATAGCAAAAAGGACTCCTACTGTTTTCACTTTAATATCCCACTCATACACTGTAGGTGCGTTTTTTATTATATTTTTGTTGACTTCAACAATCTTTTGTTGCTCTTCATGTGAAGTTTTGCAATGGGACTCGCCCTGCTCACTCATGTCATTTTTTTTATTAGCATTGTTCATTATTTATTTCCTTGACTACCGACTACTAGCGCCGGCATAGAACCCAACTCTCCGCTACTGCTATCCAAAATGATGGGCCCGTTACTATTTCCACTACCCTTGAAGATAAATTCCCGCCGTACCATGCCCCCCAAATACCCGAGCTCCAGTTTGATGGCCGAATTGGTATCGACACCCAACGGCAAGGTATAGACCAACTCATCCCAGCGTCCGCGCAGCGTTTCTATCACCTTGGGCTGCATGGCAGCCTGATAACGGCCTAGATCTTCTTTGGAGCGTATTGGCGCCATCTGACCGGCTCTGGCAAGCGGTTGGCCGATCACCTTCAGCCCTATGGTCTGCCCCCGCAAATGAGCGGGCAGCGAGAGCTGCAACTGCCACTGAGGGCGGCCAGTGTCCATCCAGCCTTGAGGTGCCGAGCGTATAACTGTTAGGCTTGCACGGCGTTGTTTCCTAAATCGATGCAGCTTGAATGGAACTAATTGAAAACCCAGTGATCTGATCACCACCATCCCCCTCAAGTCTGCATCATGGGCAAAGCGCTTCACCCCATCACCAATTGGCCTCAATACAACAGGTCTC
>CAKZRZ010000136.1 GCA_937918955.1 uncultured Arenicella sp. | reverse complement strand
GCTCTGGGTATAAGCGATGGCGCAACAACGTAACAAGCATGACCGAGCTTAGTGAGTAATCGATAAATCCAGTAGCCGCAAGGCCCAGCTTCATAGACGAAGTGAAGGGTTGCGTTTGGATATTTTGATTGCAATTGCCTTGCCAGCTTAATGATGGCTTGTTTAGTCGTACTAATACGCCCCAATGGTTGGGGCATCGATTCTCGCGAATCTCGACAGTAGGCGTTCTCGCAGAAATCCTTGTGAGTATCCATGCCAATAAAAATTATGTTATCTTTGTTCGTGTGCTGACCTCCAAAATAGAAATGATTGAAATCTATATTATGGCTCTGGCATCGCTAGCCCACGACTCGGAGGTCAGCGCGCCTGCCTTAGAGAGTCATTCTGTCTATGCATTATGAGTGAAACTGAGAAAAAAGAGAAAACGTGGATATACTATTTGATCCAATTTCTTATATTTGGACCAATGCTAGGGTTACTAGTTTTTTCTGTCTATATTACTCGAATTCAAAGTGTGCCAATGATTCTTATAGCAATATCGGGAGTATGCTTTGGCAAAGTTGCTCAGCTAATAGTATTAAAAGGCGTATATATACCACCAAATAGAAATATTGTTATTATCAGCTGTTTAGCTTTCGGCACAGTCACAACCGTCGTTAGCGCATGGTTGGCTGGGCATCATGCACTCTTAAGCATTGCACTTCTATGTTCACTGTTTTTCGGTCATGCTATTTATACTAAACATCGAGCTAGTAAAAATGCATAACAAGCGCCTCTTGTTAACCGCTACGCGGTTGGGACAATTTTCACTACGTTCAAATTGCCCCAAAGGCGGGCGTTATGTGTATTATGCGGATTAGAGGAGAGATTCCATGGATTTAATAATCATCACATTTATTCTTATTGGTGTTGTTGGCGTGCTTGATCAATATTTTAAAGAAAAACGAAGACGAGAGAGCAAGATGAAAGAAATAGCGAGAAAGCTAGAAGCTATAGAAAGGAAAGAAAAATCTGAAAAATCGGAACAAACTTAAATGAACCTAAAGCTCGCCTATGGCAGCAAATTGAATTTAGTCGAATCAAAGTTGTATGGCATACAAGAGACTATGATCTCGAGTCAAGGATTAAGTCATATTTTCATTCCAGTAAGTTCGTTGTTTCATCATCGCATTGAGCGTAATTAATTGTTTTCTTGCACAGGCGATTAACGCCACCTTTTTAGGTTTACCAGCGGCGAGTAGTCGTTGATACATCGGTTTAAGCACAGGGTGATGCTGAATGGCTGTGAACATGGAGACGAACAGCACGCTACGAATTTTATGTCTCCCACCTTGTATAGACCGTTTGCCTTGCTTGCGACCACTGTCACGATTCATTGGTGCAATGCCGACCAAAGATGCGATTTCTCGACGGTTGAGTGAGCCGAGTTCAGGTAGTTCACTTAATAGCGTATACGCTAAGACACGCCCCACGCTGTGAGCGCTGGTGAGTATATCGACATCGTGCTTCCACTGAGGTACTTGCTGGACGAGTTTGTCGAGTTGTTTATCGATCCACTGGATTTCCTTTTGAATGGATTTAAGCACACGTGAGTGCGGTGCATGCGTGGTTTTAGGCATGAGCTGTAATCGATTCTTTTGCTGCGTGCTTAAGGTTAAAAGTTGAGACCGAGTGGTTAATAAGTTACTGATATGTTGAAGTTTTTCTGGCTTTATTTCAGAGAGGTTGGGCTTGATGGCCTCGCCAAAGTGAGCAATAGTAAATGCGTCAATGCGGTCGGTTTTAGCAAGTTGACCAGTGGCTTTGGCGTAGCTGTGTACATGAGCCGCATTACAGATAACAATAGGCAACCCAGCTTTATAGGCGGCGATGGCAAAGGGTAACTCGAGCCGACCAGTGGCTTCGATTAGGACCCGTTTGGGGTGAAGGTGTTTAAGTTTGTTGATAGCTTCAGCGATACCTGTAGGGTCGTTTGAGACGCTAAAGAAATCATTGGCTGGAATGATGGCGATATCGAGTTGAGCTTAAGACGTATCGACACCGGCGTGGATATTTGACTGATTCATGCTAAGCTACCTCTTGCTTGTTATGCGGGCTTGAGGCCCATCAAAGGCCATCCCAAAAGACTATTCGAAGTTAAACTTGAGAGATTGTTAGCGCTCCTTCTTGTTATCGGTTTTATAACCCAGTTCAAATCGAGCTACTAACAATGGCCTTCAGTTGCTGCTGAAGGTGGGCCTCAATTTACCCGTTTAGAGAAAGTTTAAAAAGGATGAAAGATCATCAAATTCAACAATACAAGTTCAAAAACGGAAATGCCGCAAGCGGCTCGGACGCGTCTTCGACGCGCCCGTTTTAAAAGCGTTAGTTGTGTAGGAACATTGCAATCCATAAAGTGATAGAATAGTATCACTTTATGAAAGTTGAATTAGTTACAAATTTGAAGCGCCAAGCTACGAAGATCCTAGCGGATCTTCATACTTCTCGTGAACCGATCTTGATCACTGAACATGGAAGGCCTTCGGCCTATTTGGTCGATGTCGATGATTTTGAATCAATGAAAAATCGGATGAGTATTCTTGAAGGAATTGCTCGCGGCGAAACTGCCTTCGAAGAAGGGCGCTTTCTAAATCATGCAGATGCAAAGGAAAAATTAGCTAAATGGCTAAAATAGTTTGGACTGAGTCAGCAATTTCAGATCTAAACGATATTGCTGAATACATAGCTTTAGATAAATTAAGCGCAGCAAAGAAGCTTGTTCAAAAAATATTTAACCGCGTAGAGTTACTTTCTGATTCACCTAATTCTGGGAGGAAACCTCCAGAATTAGGTGAATCCCGATATAGAGAAGTAATTGTTGGACCATGTAGAGTCTTCTACAGAAATAACGGTAATGAGGTTATTGTGCTTTATGTTATGAGAGCAGAGAGGCTCTTAAAAAACTATGTACTTGAAGAACGTGCAAGAAAAGACAACTAACAAGTCCCAAAACTCCCGCCTTCGGCTCGGACGCGTTTTCAACGCGCCCGTGTTCGCGGCGTTGGTATGACTCTCTCTGTCAATAGGAACGAAGTAATTCCTGGCGTTTTTAAACCATAATATTGCGGCTGTAAAAGAACGGATGCGTCGATGAAGCAAACTGCTATGTCGTCGGTTTCTATGCCGCTATCCTAACGCCGTCGGGGGTTGCACTGCCTACCGTTGCTTGATCGAGCGCATCCGCTCTTTATTCTGTCATTATTTTTTCGTTTGGCTAAAGTAATTGTTCGTGTCAGTGTCGTTATCGAGGTACGCGTATCAATCTCTCTTTTGGGTTGATCGGTGGCAACGCGACGTGCTTGGCTATGTGCCAGATATACGCACTCATCTCTCGGGCGATGGCCGTGACCACCACGTTGCGATGTTTACCTCTGTGCATCAATCGCTGATAGCGTTTGC